>JBHPGW010000098.1:0-8363 GCA_042569785.1 Planctomycetota bacterium
ACTGGGATAATACAGGAACTGTACCTGAAGGCACCGGATATGTTGTCTTTGACGACACTCCTGACCCGGATGGACAGGGTGGTATATATTTCGGCGGTAAAGGTATTCAGGTTGGCGACTACTTCGACCCCGGCCCATACGCGATAGCCGACCATAATATTTCGATCACCGCATGGATAAAAGGCGACACCCCGCGTGCCTCGGATCACGTGATCGTCAGCAAGGCCCAAGACTATGTCTTTAGCGTCCTCTACCTCAACGACAACAAATATATCAACTTCCACGTCGAAGGCATCGGCTTTATTTCCGGCGGTATCGAAGAAGGTGATCTAATGGACGATGAATGGCACCATGTAGCGGCAGTCAGGGACGCCAACTATATCAGAGTTGTCGCTGATGGTCTTCAGCTTAACTCAACAGGCGCAGGCACAGCCGATCTGAAGGCTAATAATTATCCTTTAGTGATCGGCAACGACTACACCAAAAGTAGAGGCTACAGCTGGGTAGGTTCTATGGACGACGTAAGGGTATATGACTACCCTCTGGATGCCAACGAGGTTATTTATATTGGTTTCCCGGCAGGCAGGATCGTTCCTATATTTGAACGTGATTGCGACCTCTACCAGGAAGAGCCTTTCGGTGAGCGAGCGATTAACTTCAAGGACTTCGCTATGATGGTGGACACCTGGCTTGATTGGAGGCTCTGGCCTTAACAACTGATGATGAGAAAGGGCTGACTTTAGTTAGCCAAATGTAGTAACAACGCGGGGCCTGTGTAAAAACACAGGCCCCGCTTCTTTTTTTGCTCTGTGAAATATCGCTTTCATAATTGATATGTTTAGATTTATTCTATGGGCTGAGTTCTCAAATACCTTTTGTGGATAATTCGTCTTTTGGTCGGTGTTTCCATCTTCTGTGCAGCCACCAGTATTGTGTTGGGTCATCTCGGACAAAGTCTTCGATGGCTTTTGTATATTCAGCAGTGATCCATTTCAATGGATCGTCTTTTGCTGGGCCTGCTTAGGACGATAGCCTCGCAAACCGGTATTGCGTGCCAGTTCCCTGCTGATAGTGCTGGGGTGAACGCCCAGTTCATCGGCAATCATATTTTGTTTTTTCTGTTCCATTAGATAATATCCAATTTATCAATTTATTTTTCGCATTGTATTTATTGGCCAATACGTAAGCCGAGATTCTGCTCTGCCACGAGATCTTCCCGCAACAATTCCAGAAAAATCAAATTTCCTCAAGCAATTTCCCATAGGGGTCGTATCTCGGGCACATTCTTGGTTTTGCCAACCAGGCTTTTAATTCAGCAGTCAATTGTTTGGCTATCTCGGGTTTTTTGTCGATCAGGTTAATTGTTTCGCCGGGGTCCTTTTCAATATCATAGAGTTCGACCGCTCTGCCATTATCGCATGCCAATAATTTCCATTTGCCCCGCCGCGCCACTTCTGTGGGCCAATCTTTGGTATTACGGAAACGGTCGAGTTGCCAGAATACGGTGCCGCGATCCTTGACTTCTTTGCCTTTGGTCATATGCGGCAGTAGATTTAATCCATCAATTTCGAGTTTTTTCGGCACGTTGACTCCTGCGGCAGCGCAAAATGTCGGAAGCAAGTCGTTGGTATGCCCCAGAGTATTTGTTTCAGTTCCTGCCGGAATATGTCCAGGCCAGACGGCAATCATCGGCTCTCTGATTCCGCCTTCATAAAGTGTAGCTTTTCCTTCTCTCAATGGGCCGGAACTGGTGCCGGTGACATTAGTAGGGCCGTTATCTGAGGTGAAGAAAATGAAGGTATTCTCATATATGCCAAGTTTTTTCAGTTTTGCGACGATGGTTCCGATACTTGCGTCCATGTTTGACACCATAGAGCGGTAAAGCAGGTCATTACCGGTTGCTCCGCGGGCCTTGTATTTACTCAGGTGGGGCTCCGGTGCCGGTTCGTATGGCGTATGAGGAGCACAGTACCAGACGTTCATAAAGAAAGGACGGTCAGCCTTGTTATATTTTTCTATCATTTTGAGGCCTTCATCTACGCAGACATCATCCATCCAACCCTGTGCAGGTGGAAAAGGCTTGTCGTTGTAGTACATGTATCCGGCGCCTTTGCGCTGAAAATATCCCTGTCTATCAAGCTGAAGATGAATTCCCTGCCCCTCGATTATTGTCAAATATTCATCAAAGCCCATCTCTATGGGCCCGGGCAGTGTTGGTTTGCCTGCAATGCGCGCATCAATGTGTTCCTTTTGCATACCAGTCAGATTCCACTTGCCGATGTGTGTGGTGGCATAGCCGCCGGACTGCAGCAAATGTGCAAGGCTAACAGTTCCTTCGGGCAGACGATGTGGTCCGGAAAACCAGAAAGTTGTGGCGTTATATAGAAGCGGATAGTGTCCGGTCATGCAACTTATGCGTGTGGGTGTACAAACCGGTGAGCCTGCGTAGAACTGAGTGAATTTCATTCCATCGGACGCCAGAGCGTCGATGTTTGGGGTGTCTATTTTTGTTCCTCCGTAACACGAGGGGTCGCCATAGCCCAGATCGTCACAGAGGATAAAAATAAGGTTAGGTTTATTGCGGGTTTTTCCATATGAACAAAGTTGTGGTGATATTAAGGCCGAAGCCAAAGCGGTACCGGTAAGTTTCAGGAATTCTCTTCGTTCCATTTTTATTTCTCCTTTAGCCTTAAACACGCTAAAACAATTTTACAGGGCCCAACCGGCCCAGGGCTTCATATGGAAAATCCTGGATCGAGTAGTTTTGCCTAATACCTGCCATACTTTTCTGCTATCTCAACCATGGCTTTGAGGTTGTCTAATTTGGCCGTGGGCGGCACTTCGTCACCGGACGACAATACATATCCGCCACCTTCCATGGCTTCCTTCAGACAGTGTTTAGCCGCACGTCGAGCATCTTCAACGCTGCCATCCTGCAATATTAATGGATCAACGTTGCCTAAAAGACAGATCTGCCTGCCATATTTCTTTTTCGCTTCGCCCAGGGTGATATCACCTTCATTCTGTTCAAAATTCATAACGAAATGTGGCTTTGAATCAACTACCGTGGGTAAAAGTTTTCTCATTTTGCCAAGCGTATAAAAACCAACCAACTTACCGCCTTGGCGAACCATATCACAGACCTGCTGCATCTCCGGGAAAAGCCACTCTCTGAACATTTCCGGACTAATACCCATCCCCGTCATCCAGCAGATATCATAAACGAACGCCTCACCCTTCGACTCAAGAAAGGACTCTACCTCCTTTTTCGTAATTTCAAGGGACAGGTCCATCAGTTCATGGATCAACTCAGGCATATCAAACATATCCAGCATCATATTTTCCATGCCACGCATAAGGCACAACCTTGTAAACGCGGAATTCATAACAACGCTGGCAACTCCGCCATCTCCCATATATTCGTAGGCCTGGTCTATTTCCTCATGTTCCGGCATAGGTGCCTGCTCTATTTGATCCTGCCAATATTGCATTACAACATCCCAGTCTTTCTTCTCTTTAACAAAATATTCATACTCAAAACCCAGAGTTGGATCGTCAGGAGCAAATCCTATGGTATGTTTGCCTGTAATTGTCCCTTTGCTATTAGATATAATTCTTTCATATTTTTTGTCGATGCCGCTACTGGGTATTTCTCGCAATTCCATTTTCCAGCGAGGAGCGTAATCGGAATTAGGACCAATTGCAATGGGACCGCGAAACCATGTTGAACCAACAGCCCTGTGAGCATCAATTGTGTCTTTCCAGTGATATTTACCAAGCAGTTTTTCAGTAAAACGCCAGTGTATTAGCGGTGCAACCGGCACCTGCTCAGGTACTTGGCCTTTAAGGGCCGTAAGAAGGTTCTCTTTCTTTGTCATAGCCATAATATTTGGTTCTCCTGTTAAAAATAAACTGAATTTAATATTTTCATTACAAAAAGTGTTTATGTGTGTTAAGTTTTTCTTTCGACCAGATCGGGTAACATTATATGTTATGCCTAAATATTAATACACTGTAATCGTTCACCATAAAAAAACTATTGACATCACTGAAAGACTCACATGTCATTTCTTGCACAATCTTCTAACATGCGTTTTTGCCTGGAAAAACATGCTCAAAATCGTAGTTTATTATAATTAATCCTTCCTGGCAAACCATTTATATTGCTGCAAATCTTACATATCTATTCTTGCAATAATTTTTTCGTTGTAAAGAGCTTTGAAAAATGATAAGGTTTTTGGAGGTATGACGATCATTTATGAAGTTTATTTGGCAGGCCAAAGCCGGGTATTTAAGGAACCGTTAAATTATAATAATTAGAGGAGTTGATCATGACAGGTAAGGAAAGAATGCTAAAAGCGTTCTCGAATTCAGGCGAGCCTGACCGTGTCCCCTTTGAACCGGGACTGGATTTTGACGCTTTAACCGATTTGTCCGGCCTGGATTATTGGGAATATAAGGAGCAAGGTCGAACTGAACTTAGTGAATTGATTAAATGGTCTGATAAGCTTGGCTTTGATGTATATTATTTTCTTGCCGACATTCCTGTCGCTAATCCGGGCAGGGATATTAAAGTAACCACAAACGAACTGCAACAGGAAGATTTGCGCATTATTGAAACAAATGTTTTGACCCCTAAAGGAGTTATACAAGAGCGCAGAAGGTGTCCGCGTTTCGCACCGGAATATTCCCATGAAAAGTTTATTAAGGATATTAACAAGGATTGGCCTGTCTTTAAACAATACTTTGGAGTAGATTGGCAGGTCGGTCAGAATTACTTTGACAAATATCATTGTGTTGGTGACAGAGGTGTTGTTGGCGCAGTTGTTCACACTCCTATCGACTTTTGGCAGGAATACCGTCATGGTGGAGCCGAGCAGATGATATGGGATTGCCTTGATCAGGAAAAGCTTATGCTGGAATTCTGCGAATATTATCTGTTTCACTCCATAGAACATATAAAAAAACTTGGCAACTTGGATCCCAAACCCGACTTTATGATGATTCATGGTTCGACTTCTTCTGCGAGTGTAATTTCTCCTCCGATCTTCAAGACTTATGTCTTACCGTATCTGCAGAAAGTTTCGTCATTGCTTAAAGACATGGGCATAATAAGCCTGCTGCATGTTTGCGGCAAAAGTTACGAATGGCTTGATATAGTAGCCAATGAGACAGATATAAACGTCATGGATGCGCTGGAACGACCCCCGTATGGTAATGTAGACTTGGCACGTGCAAAAAAAGAATACGGAAACAAGCTTTGCTTAAAAGGGAATGTAGCTGCCATCACAATGGCAATTGGTACAGTTCAGCAAGTGAGAGATGACGTTAGACGTTGTATCGACCAGGGCGCTGAAGGAGGCGGCTTTGTTCTTGCTGTTGGCGATAGTATAGGCCCTAAAGCAAAGCTTGAAAATATCGAGGAGTTTCTGAAAACAGCAGTTGAATACGGAAAGTACTGAATCGCCAAAAATATGGTTTAGTTTTTCTGATTTTACTATTCATTGTATGAAAGGTTGATTTGTGGAAGCAGGATGCAAAAGAACGATATAAAATTAGGCGAAAGAAAGTATATTGTTGAAAAGTCAGATCCTATTTACGGAATTATAGACTCTGTTGCGATTGGTTTTGACAAAATCGCTCCCCATAAACAATTTGATTGCCCGAAACCCTGCTTAGATACCCTGGCAATTGAAATGACCCTGTCGGGCAAAGCAGTCTTGTGTGTGGATGATTCAGTGATCAAGCATACACCTGACTCTATTATGGCTATGTTTCCGTCTGCCGATTTTTACGAGTTAACACAAGAAGAAGAATGGTGTTGCTGCTGGTTTGTTATCTGGGGTGCGTTACCCGATACTTTTGTTTCAAAACTTGGACTCAGTGAAACCTGCAAAATTATACCCAAATCAAATTCAGAGACGAGAGTCGCTATGTTTGAAGTATGCAGGCTGGTACTGGAACAACCGGATAGCTGGATGTGGCCATTTTTAAGAAACTTAACGCATATACTTGACTATGTCATGACATCGCTTGTCATACCCAATGATCATAGCCAAACACTAATTGGCAAGGCAAGTGTTTTCATGAAGAATAATGTAAATCGCAATTTGACACTGGATGACATTTCCAGTTTCCTTTGTATGAGCAAATCTGACTTCTGTCATAAATTCAGCTGCGACGCGGGAACTTCACCAATAAAATATTTTAGACAATTAAAAATGGTACAGGCTAAAGAATTGCTTTGCGAGGGTTTTAATGTCTCCGAAACAAGTGAAAAACTGGGCTTTGAGAATCCATATCATTTTTCCAAACTTTTTAAACACATTGTTGGCATTACACCCTCAACATTTATAAAAGAGTCCAAACAGTTCACATTGCGAAACACCTAAAATCTATAAGAGGATTTTGTAAAGAATTTTATTGAGGGAGCAGTAGTAATTGCCTTGCTGGTCTGTAAGCAACAAAAATAGTTCGATACAGCCACGCAGCGCCTAACAAATTTTTGGTAAGTTCTTAACTCTAATTGTGTCAACTTATCACAGGACAAGACAATTAGTTCGGAGCGGAGACGTTTTATCTCGACTAAAACCATCATTTTTTTTGGGGGGGGCATTGCCACCTCGAATTTTAAGGCGAAATCAGTGTTTTCAACGGGATATTGGGTATATGGCCCTGGTTTATTGCGACGCAAGACATTGGCGTAAAATGGCGACACTTTTCCGCAAATTGGCGTTGACATGGGGGGTGAAAATTGGTAAAATGTGTTTAATCTGGAGTTTAGGGTCTGGTATTCCTCTTAGGAGTGAGGGTAATTTCAGACTTGTCTTTACAAGTGTATAATCCGCGCAGGTTCCTGTCAGAGTGCTTGTGCGGGAGTTACTTATACGTTGTTTCTTTTAAAAGTGTAGATGTGTCTGGCCATTAGTGAAGGGCCCATAGCTCGTTGCCATGGGCATAATAAATAGACGCATTGATCTTTAGAGAGGCAATAAAGTTGGATTTGCTTTGGTGCGTTGCCAGGGCAAAAACTCTTTCAGCTTGTAGCTGAGAAAAAGAGAGAAGTGTTTTTTTAGTAAGAAGAAAGTAGGAGGAGTAGTATTATGAAGAAGTTAATTGTATTAGCATTAGTATTAGGTTTAGTCACATCGGCTTTTGGTACCGTTTCAGAAGACTTTGAACTTCTGACCCCACAGCCGTGGACCGACGCTGCTGGCCTGGACAATGGCGCAGGAGCGCCAGCGGGTTTCACAAATTATAGTTACGGTGCGGGTGTTATCGGCTCGCTTGCCAATGAGGCCTTTGCAGGTAATGCCAGCATGAACGCAATGCACTCAGTCAGAGAAAGCTCTAACACTGGCCTCGTATTCTGGGAGCCCGCAGGCTATGCTGACGAGATGAAGCCGGTCATTGAACTCAGTTTTGATCTCAGTCTGGATTACAGCGGAGTAGAAGGCGATACTGGCGGACGCGCTATGGTAGGCTGGCATATAGAAGGCAGCGGCCACTATATCGATCTATGGTTTGAGGCTAGGGTAAGCGGCGCCGCGACTCTTTGGGGTCGTGAACTCTTTGGGTCCGTTGACCCCGACGCAGGCTATCTTGACACACCTGTAACAGGTTTTATAGGAGGTGGTGCATACAACACAGTAGAGATACGTATCGACGAAAATGTGGGCCTGCATGGCCAGACCAGTGCTCGTATCAATGGCGGCGCTTGGGCTACGATTGACAGAAGCCTGTATGATATTGAGTCCCTTGCTGCAATCCCTGGTGGAACTCGTCTCAAACATCAGCTCACCGGGTCAGCCCTCTTTGACAACTATAGTCAAACAGGTACCCCGGAGCCTGCAACAATCGCTCTGCTTGGTATGGGTGCACTTGCTTTGATCCGCAAAAGACGCTAATGCTTTAGAAGTGTAAAGAAGTTTGATTGAGCTTTAAATCAATTATGGGCCTGGCCGGTAAATATTCAGGTCAGGCCCTTTTAATTGATTATTGATTATTGATTATTGTTTAGTGGTACCAGTTGAAGTTAATTAAGTTTGCTTTGTGTAATGACGATAAATTAGTATTGTGTGGTTGTTACAGTTTTTTGGATTGATATGGATTGACTTGAATTGGTATTATTAAAGTTGTGATGTTAAATGGATTTGATTCGGTCTTTTTTAGAAAGGAGGATAAAAAAAACGGAGCTGGATCGCATTTGTGGTAAATTTGTAACTCAGGCTTTGACGCAGGCCGATAATATCTTCTTTTTTCGTATGGCTTGGCTGTCAAAGGTAAAGTAATGTTTTTTTTCAAATCTTTTTTTTAGGAGGATTAAGTAATGTGTAAGAAACTAATTTTTTTAGCGGCAATTG
>JBHPGW010000099.1:0-8362 GCA_042569785.1 Planctomycetota bacterium
CCATCCGGGCAGTTCGCCTGAACCAAGTATGACCGATGAGCAAACCTTTGCCAGAGTTTTCGGAAGCTGTGATTGGTCTGTGATGTGCATCGTTGCTCAGGATAGCGGCACTTTTGCAAGGTTGCGATTCAGCGCCGGTCCTGGTGGAGAAGTAAAAATTCCTGTCTGTATTGATTACAGCTATGAATTTGATGCTGCTGACTTTGAAGTCTGGCAGCAGCAGTATAAAGCCAATGTTACTGAAGACGAAGTCTTCAAACTTACAGACAAATCAAAACTGACATCAGATAGCCAACAACAGGAAATTGGTGTTTTCGGCAGTGAAGACTTTGGCGGCGTATCTCAATATTCAAACCAAGATTTGCTCTCAGAAATTGATGCAATGGATCCTATGGAACGCGAAATCTTTATGGAAGAATTATCTGTAAAAAGTGATTTTTGGGATGAAGAGACGGAGGTGTTCTATGAGTGACAGATTTTCAAGACAAGCTGATATAGTGCCTCGTGAGAGGATTTTAGACTGCGCAGCAACAATAATTGGTGTTGGTGCAATCGGCAGACAAGTAGCGATACAATTAACCGCTATTGGTGTGCCACATTTGCAACTTGTCGACTTTGATAGTGTGGAAACATCCAATCTGGCCACTCAGGGATTTTTGCAAAAAGACTTGAAAAGGCCCAAGGTTGATGTAACAGCCGAGTTTGTCAGGGAGATGAACCAAGACTTGAACGTTGAAGTTATACTTGAACGATTCAAGCGGTCAACCCCTGTTGGTAATTGTGTTTTTGTATGTGTTGATTCAATAGTAATTCGAAAGCTTATATGGGATACGGTGAAAGACAAGGTTGCTTTTTACTGCGATGGTCGGATGAGTGCTGAAGTCTTGCGAATAATAACCGCTTGTGATGAAAAAAGCAGAGACTATTATCCACAAACACTATTTACAGCCGAACAGGCCCATACTGGACCCTGCACAGCCAAAACCACAATCTACTGTGCCAACATTGCAGCCGGTTTCATGCTGGCTCAATTCACAAAGTATTTGCGATTGCTGCCAGTTGATCCTGACATACAGGTTAATCTGCTGGCTTCGGAGATCAATGTGGGTGATGTCAATTAATGTTAACCAGAGCTTAGCGATAGCAGATTTCGACTATCGCTAAGCCATTTTAATTATGGAGGCATAAAAATGTTGTATATACGATTATTTCATGGCAGAACCGATCCGGATCGGGATATGGATGATTGGGGTAGTGACGGGCCTGTTTTTGGCCCATATGAATTTGCGCACACTACGTACACGTGCCACGTTAAACTTGGGAAGCCAGACAGCAATTGCGATGAGATGTTTTTATACGAAGATATGCTTTACTACAATGGCGTATATTATGGCGACTGGAGCGTGTTTACAGATGAAACTTTGAAAAAAGGCGAATTTGTAACAATACCTTTTGAGCAATCAAAAGCCAATCTGCCAACTCAACCTTCTTAAGTTTTCTTTTCCGCGACCCCCTTTTCTGGTCGCGGTTTTCCTCACAATATAGCGGTAGCTATAGCAAATTATCGGTTCAATCTGGATTCTCAAAGTACTTGGAAAGGATGAAAAAAGTCTTGAAAAAGTATTTCTAAAGTCTTTGGTGCAGTTTTAAAAACCAGCATCTTTGATAACTGACTTGATTTCCTCAGTTGTGGGGTAGCTAACGACCAGTGTTTCTTCAAGGATATAGTTGTCTTCAGGGGCCAGCTTGTAATACTTTTCAACTTTTCGAGGCAGATTCGTTTTGGTCTCTATAAAATATCGCCATTTGCGGAATACAGGACGATTCGCATCTGTCTTATCAGGCCAAGTCAGATCATATACTTCGATAGGTTTTCGATGGGCGTTTTTGTAAAACCTAAAACCAACCAGCAAAGAGATACACACGAAAACTGTCAAGATGAAGCAGACAGGTTTACGATAACGACTAAAAACTTGTTTTAATTTCACGTCAACCCCCTGTATTAAGATTCATCGAGTGCAAAACGGGTAACAACCTCCGAATCAGGTCGTTCTAAAATTGCGTAGATGGTGCTGTGCAATCCCTGCACTTTCTCAAGACATGTTTGGCACATTACCAAATGTGAGGTAAAGGAAGGACGGAACTTGGCGTATTGATCATTGGCAGGGTCAAGGCCATAAGGGATGGTGTAGACAAATATCTCCTTCGATGAAACTGATTCACAGGGAAATTCAGGAGATGTATCGTAGGCTGGTAGGCTTTCGAGCATTTCCTTGCGTTCCTCGCATAGCAACTGCCGGCAGGTTGGACAAAGGCAGACATGGCTTAAAACTTTAGCGGTTGTTGCGGCAAAGTTCATCGCTGCGATTGACGGTATTGCCTTTTGCGTCTTACGGCAACTCCCGAAGTTTTTGTGATGATCTGCGGCATAAAGTTCTCCCAGGCGAACTATCTGTTTTTGTTCGAGATTTAGCTGATGGATAGTTTCTACATCACTGCGACAATCTTGGCATTTTGCGATATGAGCGGTTATTGGTGTTTGGACGGTTATGTTTAATTCCTTATCAGCCTGCCACGGCAAAAATGGTTTTACTATTTCACAGGTAACCGGCTGGTCTAAGTGCATAAGATGAAACACAATGCAGGTTATAACAGCCAGGTCGATCTTATCCTGCTGCGGGTCGATGAACCTTTCTACCAGTGACCTTATATTGAGCCGATTGTTGGTGGCTTCTGCCACAAGCATGTTAAGGGCCTTTATCCCATCATCTCGTGTAAAGGATTCGTCGATTTGAAAACTGCCTTTAAGAAATTGTGACAGACGATTATTGAAGGTAAAATTAACCATTAATATATGTCCCCTCAGGTATAAAGTTTTTCCAATGATTTAGCGAGGTCGGGATTCATTACATCCGCATAGACTTCAGTTGTTTTGGAATTCGAATGGCCTAACTGCTTTTGTACTAAACGCAGGTTATAACCACTTGCTTTATAGAGTTGGCAGGCGTAGGTGTGCCTTAATGAATGGATTGAATAATGTTCAGGCAGACCCGCCCTGGCAGCCACACGCTTGAAGGCTTTTTCTAAAGCTCTCGATGTCATGTGACCGCCAGTATGACTTGATTGTAATAGCGGATCCGACGCCCCAAAAGGCATCTCGCGGGCCTGTTTCCATCTCAAGTATTCTTCGTAATGTTTTTTGAATTCACTGTTAAATCGAACCAGTCTTTTCTTGCCACCCTTGCCTTTCCTGACAATAAGAGAACTGGTCTTTTCGTCGATATAAATATCGCCGCAGTTAAGCTGTGCAATCTCTGAAACCCTCAGTCCCGTGGCCAGTCCAAGGTGTATGATGAAGTAGTCCCTGAAAGGTATATTGTGGCTGTAGAGCAGTCCTGTCTCGGCCAAATCTTTGGCTGTTTTGAGGAGCAGCTTTGCCTCTTTTTGAGAGAGGAATTTGCTACCATCTACGATCCAGTCTACATGGGCCATTTTCGATAACCTGCCAGCTAACCTGTTCAGAAAAGTTCTAAAATGGTAGGTTCGCTGAACTTTTTATGTCGATTGAAATTGCCGTAAGGTGTTGTTTTGTCGACGGTTACGCTTTGGTATGTGTTATTGGAGGCAGAGTTTATAAATGTTGCGAAAATTCGGTGAAAAATTGGAAGGACGAAGAGCAAAGTGATTGCAACTGCTGATTACACGACGGATTGTGAACTAATGATTTGGCCGGAACGTACTACTTTTGGCAGGAAAAAAATTCAGAAATCCTACCCTTTCTGAACTTATTTTTTTACCTCTTCAATTATAACCAGAAACCTGCTTCGAATCAAATAAAAATTACCTGTTCTTAGTCAAGTCTGTAGAAGGCATCATTTAGGCTGTCAAAATCAAGATTCGCCAGACTGCCTTATGCGGTTCCGTGGGTAAATTGTACACCGTTTTCCCTTTTGCTATTTTCTACGTTTCCAAAACTTCAAGTATTTTCTCTTCAGTTATATCTGTCAGTTGTTTTTTTACTTTACCCTGCCACCTTTTAGGCATTGTCTGGAACGCTTTTTTAATTGCAGCACCCTGATCAGAGTCGATTAAAGCATTCAATATTCTTATTGCGGATTCTTTGTCTTTCGCTTGTTTTTCCGGTTTTGGCCTTCTGCCCATAACAACCAATTTGTGCAATGCGAAATTAGCAGGATGGGGAAGTTTAAGCTTTATTGAGCCTATCTTGGATGTAATAGTGTTCACAGAAAGATACTCAAGAAATCTAAGAGCTTGGGCATTTAAGCCAAGTTGTGGTAAAGAATAAGGTTTATCAGAACCTCTGCCTCTTTCCGGAACTAAAAACTCAACGATAAGTTGTGGATGTTCTAACCTGATGTATCCTTGTGATCCGGTAAAACCAACAATAAAGCCCAGGTCTTTCAATAATTCAGCTACATCAGCTTTTACTTTAATGGCTCTTGGCAGAGGGATGAGTAAATCCATGTCTCGTGTTGTCAGTGAGGTCATATACTTCTTGCCACCGAAAAAGTCCTTATAGAATAGGGTGCACCAGCTACCCACAAGGACAATATCTTTTAATATGCCGGCTTTGTCCAGCCGATGAAGAACTTCTATGCATAAATCATACTGACTTTTTTCCACGCGAGGCGCTCCTTAAAAATTTGATCTGTTTCTTAACCTCGGAAAGCAGCTTTCTGTATTTTGCCCTGTATTCTTTGGCTTGTTTATACTTTTGTATTTCTTTGTCGCTGACTTTCTTGCCTTTGTAAATGAATTTGACCTTACCTTCTTCTCTTACAACAAGGTAATAATACTCATGTCCCTTGACATTCTTTTTTATCAGAGAACCTTTGGGCAGTTTAGCCAATTCCTTTTCATAGTTTTTTTTCATTGCCAGGGAATTGGCCAGTTCTTCTTTCAGCACACTTTTTATAACTTTCATTTTGTATCCTTCGGTCAAATATAAGTTACCATACAACCTGCATTAGAATATACTTTGTATGGTAACAAAAGTCAACAAGTTGTCATACAAACAGGCATTTTCTTATTGTTGTATGGTAACATCAAAGCTAACGACACTAACCCGGTTAAATAATAAAATTGAATAGTCCCCCATTATCTCACCTATAAGATTCAAATATTATTTTCATGTTAGTCTACATGTTTGTAGACTAAATCGCAAAAAAGTCTATATATTTATAGACTGGTAGTTTAAGAATGATGGGCAAAAATAGTATTTTTCGGGGTTCTTGCAAGGTTTATCCGGCTATGACCATCTAAGTTACAAAGGCTTATAGTCTTTTTCTCGACGGCAACTAAGTTTGAAATCGGCATTTGGATACGACCCTAAATTGTAAAGTTTTTTACCCTCCGAGTTGCTGTCCTCTAATCTTAGCTAAAAACCCCTTAGCAACACAGCTTTGGCCCTTTAACCTGCCTTATTGGGTGCCGATCCAACACAATGGCCAGGAATTTGGTGCAGACCAAAAATTATAAATATAAGGCTCCTTTTTTTAACAATGGGTCGACACCTATGTCCCGTGTCGAAACCTATATTTTGCATAAAAAGGCCGGGGTAGAATATAAAATGCTGGAACACACAAAAATCAGCTTCAATCACAGGAAAGATATCTCTGATTATTCAGACTTAGTTGAGATGCTTTTTCCTGCCAATCGTAACCAGCAACATGCAGCAATGTGTATATTGTTTGAATTGAAGTGGACTGATCTTTTAATGCCTAATATGGCTCACCTTGAAACGAAACATAGTATCTCACGCCGGATATTACAAAGAACCCGGGCAAAACTATCCAAGCTTGGCCTGATTGAACATGTCAGTTATCTCAACAGTCGGTATGACGGTCAACATGGTTGGAAACTTTCGACTCGTTTTGAGCGAGCTTTAAATTTACTGGCTCAGAAATATACCGGGTTCAGAGATACAAAAACAAGCTCAAAAGAGAAAGATTCAATGCTGGTGGATTTTGCAAATGCGAAGCGTAACACAGCCAATCCTGGCAAATTTGAGGATACAAGGGGTGAAACAGTTTGAAAAAGAAAAAAGCTAAATGGATAGTTATTTTGTTCGTACTGGTTTTGATAGCCATTATGGCTGATATAGTTGTCAGGCTATCGGTACCAGTAAAATCAGAACTATCATCGCAATATTCAAAGATGATAATCAAGGTTGGCCTGGAAGACCCTGACTGTGCAAATAAACTGCTCAAAGCAGCCAATCTGATAAATGTTCGCATTGTCCCGCCCGGAACATTAACATCTCGAAGAAAAAATCAGACTATTTTTCAAAAATAAGATTTACTAGCGATATAAAAGTTTACCGTTTACGATCGGTGAAAAAGCATGTCACGTTAATTGCAACAACTGACTTTGTCTGAGTCAGCAAAAATTAGATTAACTTAATTCAAGGCATCTCACGCATCGCCCTTCGATATTTTGCTTCCCTGTGGAGATATTCATAAAATTCTAACTTGAAGTAGAAATCGTATATTATATGAAGAGCCCAAACAATTTTCTTTGACAGAGGTGATTGCTTTTGCAGATTCATAGTGTTTTTGTTCGTATATCTTGATTCAAAAGTAACCGCATAGGGCTGAGGCTTGTTGGGCATTGTGTTAATATAATTTTGAGTTTCAAGCATAAAAGCTGCTTCTGTGAGCAAATTTTCATTCAAACCGTTTTCACGGAGATATTTACGAGAAGCGTTGTCAGCACGGTCCTCCATTGCGATTGAATCATATAGCACGCTTACAAAACCAGAACCCACTAAACCTATCCGAGACAAGATTCCTAGTCTCCAAATAGTTTTACAATCATATTTTAAATGGGCTATTTCATGAGCAATAATTGCTTCAGCCTCTGCAGAATGATCCTCTAAGAATTTTAGGCTATGATGAGTAAACACTATTTTATTTCGTGGTGGCCAACCCCTAATTTCTGCATAAGGAGAGATAATGTTAGACTGTGAATTCAATAAACATTTAACTTTCGACACACCCATCCTGGAAGCGATTAGCTTTGTTTTTTTTACTACGATATTATCGCAAGGGATCGTGATACAGCTTTCTTTTAGTGAGTTAAAAAGGGCCCTAAAGTTTAGATAGACAAATAAGAAACTTGGTACAATGCTTGGCAATAACAAAATTATACTCAATAAACATATCAGCCACGGGATTTCTGTATTTCTCAATAATGATTGTGCAAGTGTTTTAGCAGTCGTTGCTATAGTTTCACTACTTGAAAAGTTTATTATTTGGAACCCAGGTGCAATAAGTGTATTGATCATTGAAAAGTTGATTAGCACAAGTCCCCAACAGGTAACTGAAAGAATGAAAAAGATTGTCCCAATAGCTATTTTGACAATTAAAGGCAGCTGTAAAGATATATAAGATTTATCTTTTTTGGTTCTAATGTCTTTGTTAAAAACTTCCTCTAATGCTTTGCAATGAATGCTTACAGGGCCTTGGATGAAATTATCCAAAACCCGCGAAAATAAAAGAAATACGCAAAACAATGCTGACCAATACACTATATGAAGTGTAAAACTTATCACAAAACAAAAAACTATCCAAACTGTAATCCTGTGATCTTTTGTTGCAATATCCTCTGAGCTTTCGCCAAGCAGATTAGAATCTGTGGTTTTTACAGATGTTGTATGAAAGTTTTGTATTTCAGCAGAGACAGCTTGGAGACTTGTTTTTGTAAGACATATTGCACCACTTAGAAAAAATATAATAGTGAATGTAAATAAACAATTAAATATTGCGGGAAAGACTTTTATATTTTCATAATAACGCTTTATTTTCCTACAAGCTATTAGGCATATTAAGGCAATCAACACCACAAGTATTAAGTTGATATTATTTGATAGCAGTTCTGCGCCATAGACATCTTTGTTTGGCACCACAGCAACACAAACTGATATAATGAATGTGGCAAAAAAGAAATTTTTGCCAATTAGAACTCTGTATGATCCGGCAATTTTCTTCCAAGCATTGTAAATATTTTTATTGGATTTAATAGATACTTCTTGTAAGATTTGTTCTATGAAAAGGCGGTACCTTTTTAAAAGCACGGCTATCGTACAAAGGAGAGAGCCAGCTAATAGGAATGGGGTAACAAAAAAGGACCAGGCCGTTAGTCGTATCAGAATTATAGTGTAAAAGCCGTAAGATGATCCAACATCGATAGACCACTTAAGTGTGCTATCTGCAACATAGAATATGGTGGCTAATACAATTATGGCAATATACAGACGAAATTTCAGTAAAACGGGAAAATCAAAAACTACGTCCACATTACATTTTGCTGGTGTCACTTTTTTAACGGACCACTGGATTTG
>JBHPGW010000100.1:0-8337 GCA_042569785.1 Planctomycetota bacterium
TGCCGACAGCCGAAGCCGCAACAGGCATAAAGCGAACACGAAAAATTAAACTGCTATAGCACCTCATTTTACATCGGGGGCTCGTTTTTATTGGGTTGGTTGTTGTAAAAAGGTTGCTAATATAGTATTGTAGGGCGATTGTTGGTATGGAAGTTTGATTATTTTTGAATGGATGGCGATCGATGTCGGTTAAAATTGATAAATGTATACTGAATAATGGTATGGTAATACTCGGTGAGCCTATGGAAGGGGTTGGTTCGGCGGCTTTTGGGTTTATGTTGCCTGCTGGTGCTTCTCGGCTTCCTAAGGGGTGTTGCGGGGCGGGGGCTGTCATTAGCGACTGGATATTTAGAGGGGCTGGAGCGAGGGATTCTCGGGAACTCGGTGATGCGCTTGATGGGCTTGGTTTGCATCGGGCATCGGGTGTGGGTAGCTCTTATATGACAATCGGGGCAGCCTTAGAAGCGGGCAATCTATCTGAGGCTTTGGAATTGTATGCTGATATTATACTGAACCATAGGCTGGAGACTGATCAGTTCGTCCCGGCTAAACAGTTGGCTATAGACGCTGTGTATGGGCTCGATGATAATCCCGCGAAAAAGGTTATGCTGAAACTGCGGGAATTGTTCTACCCGAATCCTTTGGGCACGAGTGCTGTGGGTAATATCGAAGATTTGGAATCGCTGAAGGCTGAGAAAACAAAAGCTATAATCAAAGATAATTTCAATCTATCGGGGACGATTTTTGCGGTAGCGGGTAAATATGATTTTGACGCTGTTTGCAGGCAGATCGAAAAGCGTTTCAGCACCGCGGAGCAACGTGAACTGGCAGCAGTAAAGATCGGGGCCAAAGGTGATAGATATACGCATATACATAACGACGGTGCTCAGGTACATATCGGCTTGATGACCGAAACTGTTTGTCCGGGTGATGATGATTATTACAACGCCAGGGTTGCGGTCTCGGTACTCTCTGGCGGGATGAGCGCTAGGTTGTTTACCGAAGTTCGCGAGAAGCGCGGCTTATGCTATGCGATAGGCGCGAGGTATCACGGGCTAAAAGCAGCGGCCGGCATTGCTTGTTACGCTGGAACGACGCCGGAAAAGGCGCAAGAGACCTACGACGTTATCAAAGAGCAGTTCAATATTTTAAGTGATGGTATAAGTGCCGAAGAGATCGAAAAGGCTAAAGTCGGATTGAAGTCATCGCTTATTATGAGTTCAGAATCATCAGCGAGCAGAGCTGACGGCATTGGCAGCGATTACTATATATTAGGCAGAGTCAGGAGTCTCGACGAGATCAAAGACGCTATAGAGGCAACGAGTGTCGAGTCTGTGCTCGGATTTCTGCGTAATAATAAGTTCGAAGAATATACGGTAGTAACAGTTGGGCCGGGGGAAATACAGTTTTGAGTTCTTAGTTTTTAGTTGGGTTTGATATGGAATTTAGAGAGAAGACATTAGGTAATGGGCTTTCGATAATCGGCGAGGTTAATATGGCTGCGAAGTCGGCGGCGGTTGGTTTTTTTGTAAAAACCGGCTCTCGTGATGAAACCATGCAGATAAACGGCGTCTCGCATTTTTTAGAGCACATGCTCTTTAAGGGTACCGAGAAGTTGAGCGCGTTTGAGGTTAGTGAGGCTTTTGACCGGACGGGGGCTCAGTTCAACGCTTTTACGAGCGAGGAAAATACGGTTTACTACGCCGCTGTCCTGCCGGAATATCTGGATGAGGTGACTGCTCTGTGGTCGCAACTGATGCGGCCTGCACTTCGGGATGAGGACTTCAATATCGAAAAGAACGTGATCAAAGAAGAGATCGCGATGTACCAGGATATGCCTACGTTTGACGTTATCGACCGGTGCAGAAATCTGTACTTCGACGGGCATCCGTGTGGAAATAGTGTTCTCGGCAGTAACCAGAGCATCGATGACCTGACCGCTAAAGGGATGCGGAGTTATTTTTCGAATCGTTACTCGCCGGGCAATATGGTTTTGGCCTGTGTGGGTAATATGGATTTTGATAAAGTTTGCTCAATAGTTGCTGAGCGCTGCGGCCAATGGTCAAGCCAGGCGGTGACGAGAGAGATTTCCGATTACCCGGGCATCAGTAAATGCGAACGTGTTGAAAAAGCGAATCTCGTTCGTGAACATATCTGCCTGATGAGTCCTACCGTTTCGGCTCAGGCCCCGAGACGGTTTGGCGCTTCGATTTTAGCGATGATCATAGGCGATGATGTAGGCTCGATGTATTTTTGGGGGCTGGTCGATAACGCGTTGGCAGAATCCGCGGTGATGCATTTTAGCTCAATGGACGGGACCGGGACGTTTTACAGCTATATCAATTGTGCGACGGATAATGTCGATAAGGTGATGAAAACAGTTAAGTCGATCTTTAGCAGTATTGCTGAGAGTGGGGTTACACCAGAGGAATTGAGAAAAGCGAAGAATAAGATATTGAGCGCTTTGGTGATAAAAAACGAACTGCCGATGGGCCGACTGGTCGATCTTGGCTTCAACTGGACGTACCTGGGGCAGTATCGCAGGATAGAAGAGGATATTGATGCGATAAAGGCTGTCACCGTCGATGAAATTAATTCGCTGATAAAGCAGTTCGACCCGGGAAATTTCACTCAATTATCGATAGGCCCTTGACCATAGCGGGGGTTTTCTGTTAGAATTCTGGGGCTGTATGGGCGAAAGCTGTAATTAGATAATCTCATGAAAGCGAAATGCGAGATATTAATATGAATGAAAAAACTGTAAAAGTTGGGCTTGTAGGTTTTGGTACGGTGGGCAGCGGTGTTGCGAAGATCATTCTTGAGCAGGCGGATTCGATCGCCGCCAAGAGCGGTATTCGACTTGAACTTGCTTGCGTGGTCGATCTCGATACCGAGTCGCAAAGGCCTGTAAAACTGCCCAGAGGCGTATTGACTGACGATCTGGATCGGCTGATCAACGATGAGAGCATCTCAGTTGGTATCGAACTGGCAGGCGGAACAAAGGCAGCTAAGGATATTCAGCTTAAAATGCTGGCTAACGGCAAAGACGTTGTCACCGCTAACAAGGCGCTGTTAGCTAAGTACGGCAATGAGCTTTACAAGACTGCCCGTGAGAACGGTCGATGCATCGCTTTTGAGGCTAGTTGCGCAGGTGGGATACCGATCATCTCTGCTATCCGAACCGGCCTGGCCGCTAACAATATCGAGGCTATGTACGGGGTCGTTAACGGTACCTGTAACTATATCCTCTCGAATATGAGCGCTAAAAATGAAGAATTCGCCGACGCTCTTTCGCAGGCTCAGGAGAAAGGTTTCGCAGAAGCTGACCCGACGCTGGATATTAACGGTGGTGACAGCGCGCATAAGCTGGCGATCATGGCATCGATCGCGTTTGGATATGAAATCGCACTCGATGATGTCTACGTTGAAGGTATCGAAGCTGTCTCGAAAGATGATATCCGTTACGGCGAGGAGATGGGCTATTGTTTGAAACTATTAGCGATCGCTCAGAAAACCTGCGACGGAAAAATTTCGCTGCGGGTACATCCTTCTTTTATAGCTGACGATAACGCCCTTGCAAGTGTTGACGGTTCGTTCAATGCGGTAAGTATATTCGGAAGCGCGGTTGGGCAGGTGACCTATTACGGCAGAGGCGCCGGCATGATGCCTACCGCAAGCGCGGTTGTCGCCGATGTGATCGATGTGGCACTTGGTAATTCCGGCACGACTTTTGCGAGCCTGAATCTCAAATCGAGAAAAGAAACCGAGCCTTTGATCGAAGATATTAACAATCTCGAGAGCAGATATTATATCAGGTTGATGGCTAAGGATCATCCCGGCGTGTTCGCGCAGATCGGTAAGATACTTGCCGAAAACCAGATCAGTATATCCGGCATCCTCCAGCACGAAGGATGCGGGCCGGAAAATACGGTGCCGGTAGTGATAACCACCCATTCGAATAAACAGAGCCAGCTAACCGCGGCTTTGGAAGGGCTGGGCAAACTCGATTGTATTTGTTCTGAGCCGGTGTGTATAAGGATTGTCGATATCCCGGAAGATGAAGACTGAGGAATTTAGAATTTAGAATTGAGAATTAAAAAGCCCTGAGCGCGAGCGATGGGATATAAAAAAACCTGGAGTTAATATTTTGTCCTGTAAGTATGTGATAATCGTTCCTGATGGTGCTGCTGATGAGGCTATCGAGCAGTTCGGTAATAAGACCGCGCTCGAGGCGGCCCAGATACCCAATATGGACAAGATCGCAAGTTCCGGCAGGCAGGGTATCGTCCAGACGGTTCCGCCTGACATGGCTCCTGGTAGTGACGTCGCGCAGATGAGCCTTCTGGGTTATGACCCCAAGCGTTATTATTCCGGCAGGGCGCCCATCGAAGCGGTTGCTCAAAATATCGATCTTTCACCTGCTGATTGGGTTTTCAGGTGTAACCTCGTCACCATAGTTGACGGAGAAATGTCCGACCACAGTGCCGGGCACATCTCAACTGAAGAAGGCGGCAAATTGATCGACGAATTGAATGAGCAATTCGCAAATAAGAATATGCGTTTCCACAAAGGCGTAAGTTACAGGCACCTGCTTATCTTCAAGGATGCTGACTTCGAGGTTCAGACCTATCCGCCTCATGACTATATCGGTACGGCGATAGAAAAAATTCTACCTCGCGGCAAAGGAGCCGACACTCTTAACAACCTGATGGCCAGGTCGCAGCAGCTTTTTATCAATCACGACATTAACAAAGTCAGAAAGGACCTCGGCGAAAACCAGGTAAGTTCGATCTGGCTTTGGGGACACGGCAGAAAGACGATAATGGATCGCTTCGATAAGAAGTTCGGCTTAAAAGGTGTGTCAATCACCGCGGTCGATCTTGTCAGAGGGTTATCGAAACTGCTCGGCTTTGACCTTATAGAAGTGCCGGGAGCGACCGGATTTATCGATACCAATTACAAGGGTAAAGCTGATGCGGCGATAGATGCTCTTGATAAATATGATATTGTTTTTGTGCACGTTGAAGCGCCTGACGAGGCTTCGCACAGCGGCAGTGCGGAAATGAAAAAGAAAGCTATCGAGTTGATAGATAAACACATTGTAGGGCCGGTGTATGAAGCGATACAGACTTATGACGACTGGCGGATACTGGTTGCTCCCGATCATCCGACGCCGGTACGAACCCAGGCACATTCAGGTGATGCGGTTCCCTTTGCTATGGCGGGGACAGGGGTAAGCGGAGTTCTGAGCAAACCTTTCTGCGAAGCAAACGCGGCGGAATCTGGCTTTAGAATCGATAATGGCTTTGAACTGATGGAATACTTTTTGAAAAGCTAAAGACAGTCACGGGAAACGATATATGAAAATAACGGTGCAGAAATTTGGAGGCACTTCGGTAGCTGATGCAGAGAAAATTCGCATCGCTGCTGGACGAGTGATCAAATCTATAGAGAGTGGGTCAAGAGTTGTAGTGGTGGCTTCTGCTCGTGGCAAACAGACCGACCAGTTAGTGGCTGACGCGATGGAACTGAATCCAAATCCATCGGCACGCGAAATGGACCAGTTGCTAAGTACAGGCGAGATACAAACGGTTTCGCTTTTCGCCATGGCACTACAGGGTATGGGACATGACGCTATCAGCTTTACCGGTGGACAGATCGAAATGATCACTGACGACGTCCATTCAAAAGCTCGCATCAAGAGTATTAATGCACAGCGGATCGTGGCCGAACTTGAAAAGAACAAGGTCGTTCTTATAGCGGGCTTTCAGGGTGTCGATGAAAACGGCAATATAACAACTCTCGGCAGAGGCGGTTCGGATACAAGTGCGGTCGCCCTGGCGGCGGCGATCAAAGCGGACGAATGCGAAATATATACGGATGTCGATGGTATCTATACTACCGACCCGCGAATATTCAAGTCGGCGGTTAAGATGGATCAGATCAGCTATGACGAAATGCTGGAACTTGCCAGCCTTGGCGCAGGTGTGATGCACGGCAGAGCGATCGAATTCGGCAAAAAATATAACGTAAAAATTCACGTAAGAAGCGCTAGTGAACAAACTATAGGAACCATAATAACTCACGAGGTACCACAAATGGAAGATGTAGTCGTATCAGGGGCAACCGTACAAAAACAAATGGCCAAGATCGGTCTTGTCGGATTGGACAATAAGCCGGGCAACGCCGCCAGGACATTCGCGCATCTTGCACAGGCTAAAGTCGTGGTAAATGACATTGTTCAGACCGAAGTAAGCAGCGAAAAGGCAAACCTTTCGTTCACAACCGGAACAGCGGACCTGGCAGCTGCTAAAAAAGCGATCGAGGAAATCGAAGGCGAGCTTAACTGCGAAAGGATATTCGTTCGCGAAGATATCGCAGAAGTTTCGATCGTCGGGGTCGGAATGCGAACCCATTACGGAGTAGCGGACAAAATGTTCTCCAGCCTCGCCGAAGCAAAGGTTAATATCGATTCGATCACTACCAGCGAAATACGCATCAGCTGTATCGTCGATAAGGATCAGGCTGACAAGGCGCTGGAAGCAGTTTGCTTTGCTTTTGAATTAGATAAGCCGGCAGAGAAAAGAAGCCAATGACTCGTTACGCAATGAGCAGGTCAAAGCTAAGGCTTGTAATTGCGCTATGTATATCAGTTGCGGTCGGCGGTGTAGTGCTGGACCGCAGCTTTACTTCCACAAGAAAACAACATCGTCAGTTCAGTGATATACAAAATCCATCGCACGATTTTGAAAAATACCACTCTCGAATTTTCACTGTTATAAATGTTGTCGACGGTGACACTATTGACATAAATATCCCCGACGGTAAATATGACAGCACAAGAATAAGACTATGGGGCGTAGACACACCGGAAACCAAACACCCTGAAACAGGCGTAATGTATTTCGGCCCCGAGGCAGCGGAGTTTACAAAGCAGATGTGTCTTTGGAAAAAAGTCACTATCTACCTCGACAAGGAAAACACCCGTGGTAAATACGGCAGGATATTAGCCTATGCGCAATTACCCGACGGCAAATTTCTAAACGAAATTCTGCTTACGCAAGGCTACGCATACGCCGATACAAGATTCAGACACGATTTTTATTACAGATACAAACAACTCGAATCCGTAGCGAAAAGCCGAAAAAAAGGCTTGTGGCAGCAGATAAGGACCGAGCAAATGCCCATGTGGCGCCAATAATGCTTGACGTAACTGCCGTTTTTTGGTACAATGCAGGGATTAAGGTAGATAATAGTTAACAGCTTTTTTGCAGGAGGAAATTATGTCTAAGATGTCCTACAATGTATTAGCGGCAATTGTTTTTATATCGATGTTTATTCTGGCTTTGCCGGTGTTTGCCGGCGTGTCGAACCCTGAGGACTTCGAGAGCTATTCGCCTACCATCAACTGGCAGCCCACCGAGGCCGGCGAAGGCTGGGATTTACCGGCAGGTCCAGGCTACATTCCGCAGATCGTAGCTGGCGAGGGGCCCGACGGCAGTCAGGTCCTGGAACTTGACGCATGGAACAGTAGCAGTAATGGCGAGGGGACGTGGTATGCCTCGGCACCTGGGGATGGTATTGTCTCGATGACTATTGATATCAACATGATCGACGGCGGAAGTAGCGGTGGCTGCCGGGTAATGGTATTATTAAGAACCGAGCCTTACCATGATGAGGTTTTTGTTGTATTCAGAGCCGGCAGCAGCGGATATCACTGCTATGTCTATGGTCGTGCTCTTGGCTCGGGAATCGGCCCATATCAGGAGTACGCACCGGGGACTCCCGTTCGACATAAATGGTATACGATAGAACTGCAGTCAGATTTTACGTGGGGAGTATATGGCAGAAGCCGAGCACGTTTCGGCCCCAAGGGCGGCACAATGGGCGGCTGGTCAGATTATATTCCTTACGCTTCCAATGGAGTACCCAGGGTTGATATAATATATAATGGAGTAGTTCAGCTCGACAATTGTGAGTTGACAGCGACATTACTGCCCGAAGCTTACTCGCCTAGTCCTCCTCACAACCAGACCAACGTTGTAAGGGATACCGATCTTAGCTGGCAGCCGGGCAGCGATGCTCTACAGCACAGGGTCTATTTCGGTACGGACCAGGGCAGTTTGACAGAAGTTGCCGGCTCGCCGTTTCCGCTTGCAACTTTGACGATACCTAATCCCATAGGCGATCTCGAAGGCGGTAAGATCTATTACTGGAGGGTCGATGAGGTTAATGATCCCTGTCTCTGGCCTGGCAATATCTGGAAATTCACTACAATGCCGTTTTCGTTGACTGCTTCATTCCCCAGCCCTGACAAGAATGCCACAAATATATCTC
>JBHPGW010000101.1:0-8280 GCA_042569785.1 Planctomycetota bacterium
AACGGAAAAAAGGGCGTAAGAATCGCTTAAGTGGTCTGCCGGTTATGGGTATTGCTAAAACGGCGGCTATTGTTTTGGCGGTGGTTGGTTTGGTGGTGGGGGTTGCAGTGCTGGAGAAGTATGTCACTTCAGCTGAAAAGGTCGGGGCGCTGGAGCTTGTTGGTGCGCCGGGGTGGGTTAATCAGGAGCTTAAGGACAGGATCACCGATGCGGCTGTCGCTTATGGTGAAGACCTGCGGATCGATGGGGATGTGGCTGAGTCGGTTCAGAGTAATATCGAATCGCTTTTCGCGTGGGCTACTAATGTGAAAGTGCAAACGGGGTTGGATACTATCAGTATTATTGCTGACTGGCGAAAGCCTGTGGGGCTGGTTAGGGTTGGGGGGCATAAATTTTATGTAGATGCTGATATGGTGGTGCTGGATTATGTGCCTGTGGCGAAGTTGGCTATCGTGGAAGTTACGGGTTTGGCGGGTGCGAAGCGTGTGCCTGCGGCAGGTGATGTGTGGAGGCATGAGGATCTGGCGGCGGCGGTTGCGATACTGGTAGAGCTTGGACGCTGGGATGGGGCCAGGGCAGCTGATAAGGGATTGCTGTTTGAGATCGATAGGATCGATGTGAGTAATTTCGGCGGACGCATAAGTAGTAAACGGGCGCATATTGTTTTGTATACGAAAGATGAGATTCAAATTATCTGGGGTGCCGCGATTGAGCAATGGCAGAGGTATCTTGAAGCTCCTGATGAGGAAAAACTTGCTAAGTTGTATGCTTACTATAAGAAATTCGGGACTCTGCTTGGCGGGGCGCGGTATATCAATCTTCGTGATCCTCAGACGGAGATATTTCAGCCTATAGATAAATAATTATTCGTTGTTCGTGAATCGTGAATAGTATCTCGTTGGTTGAGGCCGACGGTGTCGGCGTTTTTTTTAATCCCAAATAAAGCAAAATATATTGAAAGCGAATTTATTTAAGGCTGTTGGTATTATACTTTATTTACCACAAGCTCTGACTGCGGCCTGAATGACAAATCCGGCATTCATTCCTGCAGTGAGGTTGATTGCCTCGTGTATGGCTTTGTCGGAAAGCCCTGCTTGCGTGGCCGCTTTTATGCGAGAGGCGGTGCAATTAGGACAGCCTTTCGTTGTAGCTACTGCCAAGCCGATCAAGTGTCTTTCTCTATCGGTTAGTTCTCCGGCAGACTCGCCGCCCATTATCGGGTCACCCGCAGCCTTTTGAGCATGAATCAAAGAGAAATCTGTATAGTCCATATTCTATCCTTTCCTTCACATAACAAGTCCATTTTTAGCACTTGTTGCAAGCTCCAATTCAGAACTCAAAAACTATCATCAAATGTATCCACAGACCCTATAGTATCACACTTTCACTTTTTTGCACGGATTTATCTGGGAACTCCGGGTTAATAGACCTCTCGACTTCGCTTGAGGTGACAAACATTGGGTGTGAGGTAGTTAGATTTGGTTTGTGTTGTTTAGGGCGCTCCAGGTGAAACTGATAAAGATTGGTGCCAAAGTGGTGAAACATTCGAGATATGTAATATTTCAGATGGCAGAGGTGCTGGTGTCAAAATCATTATTCTATGAAATACTTGAGCGTATCAGTCATTTGAAACCTGTGGGCATTGGGTACGGTTAATGATAAGAATTGCTGAAAAACTTGGATTTATAAAGGTGCAAGCGGTCAAGGTCTGTGCAAAATCAGGTGTTGGGAGAAAGACGAGTCTAAAAATCTGGCTTTTCGTATGAATTTGCAGGAAAAATGCCTCAGAAAAGGAAACTCTTGAAAGTTCAGGTAGATTGTTGTAGAATTATTGGTATCGTGCGGAGAAAAATATGCTTTTTAACCGTGTAAATGGGAAATGTCAGTATACTCAATATCTGGCTAAAGATTTCGTTTTCACTTTGAGGAGAATACTATGAAAAGATACGGTTTGTTTTTGGTTGTTATATCATTGTTGCTTTCTACTACTGCTTACTGCGAGGCGGAAAAAGCTGACTTCTACGTAGCTGCAAATGGCAGTGATGAAAACCCCGGTACAATCGATAAGCCTTTCAAGACTATAGATAAAGCACGTATCGCAGTGCGTGGTAAGATCAGCGATGGACTTAAAAATGATGTTACCGTTCTTCTTCGAGGCGGAACTTACCAGATCTCAGAGCCGATCATTTTCGATCAGAAAGATTCCGGCTCGCAGCAGCACTCGATCACGTACGCTAACTACCCCGGTGAAGAGCCGATCATTAGCGGCGGTAAAAAAATTGCCAACTGGAAAAAAGATACTAACGGCAGATGGAAAGCAAAAGCAGGCGTGTATAATTTCCGCCAGATGTATGTAAACGGCAAACGTGCTCAGCGTGCCAGAGGCGGGACACAATCAAGGCCGGCTCACTATTATTATGGGTTCCATGTTCGAGAAAAACAGGTCCCAGGCGGCGATCTCAAAGGTGTTAAGCAGTGGGGTGACTTGAAAAACCGTTCCGGTGTAGCAGGTTTTAGAACTGCTGACGGCGGGATGGCGAAATGGCGGAATCAAAATGATATAGAATTTGGTTTTTACTCGGTGTGGTGTCACATGATCGCCAAGGTCGATAGTATTGTTCCGGATGGCAGTGGTGCGATCGTAAAGATGCAGCAGCCCACTTTCTGGCTACTTGTCAATAGAGACGGAAAGCAGATTACTACGCCTGATTATATTGAGAACGCGTTTGAGGTGATGGATGAGCCTGGCGAGTGGTATCTCGATAGGCCTGCCGACACGGTTTATTACATTCCGAAAGATGGCGAAGATATGACCAAAGCCGAGGTGATAGCACCAGCGGTGCAGATGCTTGTATTGGTAAAAGGCGTAATCGAAAAGCCGATACGCAATCTTAAATTCGAGGGGCTTACTTTCGCTCATGGGACATGGCTTGGACCCAGTGAAGCTGGGTTTACGGATATGCAGTGGAACTTTGCGATGGACCTTCGTCCTGAAACTCTGATAGTACGCAATAACCCATCGGGCAGTGAAATCATCTCTAACATTCACAGCCAATATATAAGAAGCCCGGCACATGTTATCCTCGAAGCGGCCAAATCGGTGGACTTCGAGAGGTGTGTATTCACCAAATCAGGAGGAGCAGGCATCGACGTTCAGCGCGGTTCGCAGGACAATATGATCCGCGGTTGTGAATTTTACGACCTATCGGGGACTGCTGTCCAGATCGGCGATGTTCTGGAAGACGACCATCATCCAAAAGACGAACGGCAAATTGTCAAGAATAACAAAGTAGTCAACAATTACATTCACAATATTGGAGTTGAATATGAAGGCTCTGTCGGTGTCTTCCTTGGTTATACCGACAGCACTTTAGTCGCCCATAATGAAATTACCGATCTGCCCTGCTGCGGGATTTCTATGGGATGGGGATGGGGCGAAGAGGATCTTGGCGGCAGTGAGAAATGGCCTCAACCTTTTAACTATGATACGCGCACCCCAGCGACCAATAACGTCATCGAATATAACCACGTTCATAACGTTACGATGATACGCACCGAAGGCGGCGCGATCTACACGAACAGCGATAACAACGGCTCGATGATTAGAGGCAACCACATCCATGACAACGCAAGCCGTTACGGCGCTATCTCTACCGATATCGGAACAGCTGGCATCAGCTTTGACGACAACCTGATCTACAACGTAAAGAGCCCCAATCGTACCGCATACGAAAACGTTACTTTGGGCGATCCGAATTTCCCGCAGGCAGTCGCCGACCGAGCTGGATTGGAAGATGAATACAAGGATTTGCTGAAAAAGTAAAAGATCAATTTGAAAAAGGAAAAAGTTATGAACAGGATACTATTATTTTTGGTATTGATAATGGTTTTGAGTGTTTCCGCTCTTGGCGATAGACTGCCTCGTCTGCATCCGCCCTATGAATTAATCGACCCTGCTCTAACTGCTGGCCTCAAAAATGTTTTTCTAAACGCTAAGGTTTCCGCTGTAACAGGAGTTGGGTGTGGCAAAAATGCTCCTGTAGTTCAGACAGAGATATGTACTCAAGAAGAGATCTCTAACTCCCCGGAAAGCCCTCCCACCGATATACCGGAAACAACGCCCTGGAACCTTGCCGAATTGTACGAAGTGCCAACTTTTAGGTGGCTTGACCAAAGTAGCAGTGACGGTGTCCGGTCACTTTTTTACCAAGGCCTGACTTACAAAAGTAATCCAACCGAAGTCTTCGCGTACTATTGTTCACCCAAAACACTGGGTCTTTCAGAAGATGATGTTTTCCCTGCTGTAGTATTAGTTCACGGAGGTGGTGGGCATGCATTTAGCGATTGGGTTAGAATGTGGGCGTCACGCGGCTATGCTGCTATTTCTATGGACCTTGATGCCTGCGGCCCCGACAGATCGCGACTTCCAAATGGCGGGCCAACGACCGGGAAGACTGACAAAACTATTTTCAGAGATAGTCACTTGATCCCTATTACTGATCAGTGGCCGTACCATGCTCTTGCGAACGTTATAAGAGCCCATTCGTTAGTTAGGAGCTTTGCAGAAGTTGATCCCAATCGTACCGCTATAACAGGGATAAGCTGGGGCGGATATCTGACATGTATAGCAATAGGTTTGGATAATCGCTTTAAAGCAGCTGTTCCTGTTTACGGTTGCGGCTTCTTACATGTGGATACTGTCTGGAAACCTTCAGAGTTTGATAAAATGACACCTGAAAGAACGGAAGAATGGATACAATTGTGGGACCCTTCTATGTATATCGGTTTGACAAATACTCCAACTTTTTTTGTTAATGGTTCAGATGATAGCTGCTATTGGCTTGGCAGTTATGCAAAGACTTATGGACTCGTGAAAGGGATTCGCAATTTCCGAATTCAGGTAGGAATGCTACATGGTCATCATGAAGGATGGAAACCCCGGGAAATCGAGTTGTTTATTGATCAATATCTTCAAGGCGGTACCATTGTGCCTACCGTTGGGAAACCACAGATCATTAGTGACAATCAGATTCGTGCTAAAGTAAAAACCGAAACAAAGCTGGTCTCGGCAAGTGTCCGTTATACCACAGAAAGCAGGTCGAATGTGGACCGTGAATGGCACATCATACCCGCTGAGATCCATGGCAATAATATTATAGCAAAATCGCCCCCAATAGAAGCTGAAATCTGGTTTGTTACTGTATCCGATCAGCGTGGTGCTGAAGTTTCAAGCGAACTTGTATTTGGTATAAGGCCGTAATACGCCTTGCACTACCAAGATTCTGTTTGAGTAATGCGCAAGAATTAAATTGGACCGATTAGGGCGTTGGGCAATTGGATGTATTTGTAGGGGATTTTTTCTTCGATACAGATTTCTTTTAGTTTTTTCAGTGTGGTTTCAGTTAATTGGGATTGTGCGTCGGGGTCGGTTTTGCAGCAGAAGATGCGACAACCAGCGAAACGGTATTTATAGACAGAGCATTTATCTTCTATGTTATAAGGGCACTTGCCAGTGTGCATTGGTTTTTGGTTGGGTACGTTTGCTCGGAAATATATTAGTTCCGGCGGTGTGATGTATAAGCGGTGGTCGTAGGCGTCGAAGTTGCAGCATTTTCCGCAGGCGGCGCATTGGTTATTTTTTGGGGGTTGTGAATCGATCCAGTTGTAGAGGTCGGCTACTTTTTTCAATAGGTTGTTGTCGGCTTTCATGCCTGCCACCATTTTTTCTGTTTTTTCTTTTGCTGTATTTGCTCGAAAGTTACTAGCGGGCCTCTGTTTATTCCCGGGCAGTGTTGTGCAGCTTTGTTCCATGCGTTCGGGTTTGTTAAATTAGATGCCCAGAAAGGCCATGTTCTGCATTGGTTTGGCCTTACGTCGTAGATGATACATTTCTTTTGGCCTTGAATCTTCTTGAGGAAGATACAGTCTTTGGTGTCAGGATGTTCGATGATGGAAGTGCGAAGGCCGTAACGTTTGAGATATTTTTCTCTCACCTGCCCTATGGCCATATCCAAAGCCTCTGCGATGAATTCTATCTCCGGCTTTGTGACCCAGATGTATCCTTCGCCCGGTCCTGAGCAACACTGGCCGCACTGCTGACATTCAAAATGCAATCCTGCGATATACCAAGGGGTGTTTTTATTCTGAAGCATGGGCAGCTAACCATTCGATGATCGTGTTGACAAACTTGCGGCCGCTTTGAAGCATTTGTATGGCCTCGGTCTCTTTCATGCAGGTATCCCTTCCTTGCGGAGATTGAGTAGCAGCGGACTGTTAACCGCGGCATAATCTTTTGCTGAAACCGGATAGACCGAAATTAACACGCCGTAGTCCAAGTTTATATCGGTCACTATATCTATCATTCGGTCTATTTCTTCACCTGCCGCGATATCACCATTGATAACAACAGCCAGGTCGATGTCCGAATCTTTTGTAGCCTGTTTCCTTGCGTATGAGCCGTAGAGGATGATGTCCTTGAGTTTTTTGCCGTACAATTGCTCGATACTTTCTCTGAACTCTTTAAGTATGCAACCTATTTCCATAATTTACACCGTAATATTAAAGTAAATCTTTACAGATGCTACCGCCAAAAGTTCGAAAACGGACTATTAATATTCGTTTTTAACCCATCGCTTACGCTCAGGGCTCTGTTTTGAGACTTTTGGTGCGAGCATCTTTGTTGGTTCAATTATATAAAACTCGGGTTCAAATAGCAAATTCTGTTTTGTTTTACCATTTCAGGATGGCCCCGGTGTCTGCGCTTGTTGCCATTGATGCGTATTTTGCGAGTGATCCTTTTGTAATTTTTGGTTTTGGTGGTGTCCAGTTGTTTTTGCGTTCGGCTAATTGGTCGTCTGAGAGCTTTACGTTTATGGAGTTGTTTGGTATGTCTATCTCGATGATGTCACCGTCTTTTATCAGGCCTATGGGTCCTGCGACGGCGGCTTCGGGGCTGACGTGTCCGATACATGCTCCTCTGGTTCCGCCGCTGAATCTTCCGTCAGTTATCAGAGCGACGGATTCGCCGAGTCCCGCGCCCATGATGTAACTTGTCGGGCTTAGCATTTCCTGCATGCCGGGGCCGCCTTTTGGTCCTTCGTATCGGATAACAACGACATCACCGGCTTTTACTTTGCCGGCTAATATACCTTCGCAGGCCTGTTCCTGTGACTCGAAGATGACGGCTGGGCCGCAATGAGTTAGCATTGGTTTTGCAACGCCTGCGGATTTTACGACTGAGCCGTTTGGTGCGAGGTTGCCTTTTAGAATCGATAGTCCGCCGGTTTTGGTATATGGGTTATCAAGTGTGTGGATGCATTCGGTGTTTTTGATGTGGGCGTCTTTGATATTTTCGCCGAGCGTTTTTGTGGTTACAGTTAAACAGCTGGTGTCGATCAGGCCTGGTGTTTTGCTTGTTTCGTTTAGTATCGCGGATATTCCGCCTGCGGCGTCGACGTCTTCGATGTGCCAATCGCTCGAAGGTGAGACTTTGCAGATATTCGGGCACCTTGCGGAGATGGCGTTAATTCTGTCGAGGTCGTATTTGACGCCAGCTTCGTTGGCGACGGCGAGTGTGTGGAGGACGGTATTTGTCGAGCCTCCCATTGCCATATCCAGGGCCAGTGCGTTGTCGAGTGACTTTTCGTTTATGATATCGAGTGGTTTGATGTCTTTTTCGATCAATGTGAGTATTTGTTTTCCTGCTTGTTTGTATAGGTTCTGTCTTTTTGGGTCGAGTGCGAGTATGGTTCCGTTACCCGGCAGTGCGATTCCGATAGCTTCGCAGAGGCAGTTCATTGAGTTTGCGGTGAACATTCCGGAACAGCTGCCGCATGATGGGCAGCCAGTATTTTCGAGTTCGTTTAGTTGTGCCTGGTCGATCTGGCCGGCTGAGAACTGTGCGACACCTTCAAAGACGCTGATGAGGTCGACGGTTTTTCCATTTTTTGTTTTTCCCGCTTTCATTGGTCCGCCTGAGACAAAGATGGTTGGGATATTGAGTCTGACGGCTGCCATCAGCATACCGGGGATTATCTTGTCGCAGTTTGGAATGCAGATAAGGCCATCAAAACAGTGTGCCCTGCCCATTGTCTCGACTGAATCGGCGATGATCTCCCTTGATGCGAGGGAATATTTCATGCCGGTATGGCCCATAGCGATGCCGTCGCAAACAGCGATGGTATTGAACTCAAATGGTATTCCGCCTGCATCTCTGACGGCTTTTTTGACGGTTTGGGCGACCTTATTTAAATGGATGTGGCCTGGTACTATTTCGCAGAA
>JBHPGW010000102.1:0-8098 GCA_042569785.1 Planctomycetota bacterium
TAGAAATGTAAGAAAAAAATTATTTTGTACTTGAGGGATGGCCTCATAACAGAGCTTGATATTGTGACCCAATTTGGCTATGACGCACTTGGTAATAAGACATACAGGATTGACCCGGAAGACTACATCGCATTTGTTGACTACGACAACGCCAATCGAAAGATTTATGAATATTTCAACGAAGCTGCTGTATATTATTCGCCCTTCGATGTCATCGATACCGTAGCGACAAAAGCAAAAGCGACGATAAAAACTCAATACGAGTATTACGATGACGATAAGCTAAAATCTGTTACAAATTATGACTACGATGGCACTACTGTTCTCAGCTTTAGCGAATTTACATACGACGACAGAGGCAGAGTAGAATCCGTGGAGGAAAAGATAGATGATTCAACCAATGCTATAACAAACTATGGTTACAGTGATACAGGAGGATTTGAGCCGAGTCCTTCTGACCCGGATTACGACTACCAAATCAAAATCACAGACGCTAAAGAACCTACCGGCAAAGATACATATATTTCACTGGAGTTTCATGGCAAACCACAGAAGATTCTCTATCCTTCCAACGATTATGAAGAACTAACATATTATGGCAACGGACTGCTGGATACCAAGGCTGTCTGGGATGGTGCTTCTAAGGAAATTATCGAATATGATTACGATGATTTCGGCAAACTAAGTACCAAGACATATCCAGACACTGGCTACCTGGAATACACATACACCGACCGAAGCTACGGAAAATTCGGTAAAGTCAAAACTATAACCGATTATCGTAACAGTGCTGACAGGCCTATAGATGACATTGGCCAAACTTACAAATTCGAATATGATTACTTCTGGTCACAAAGGATAACATCCTACGACATAAATGACATAGGCTTAGACGAGACTGACCCGGAAAACCCGATTATAACTAACGAGAGTTTCACTGTAGAATATGAATATTCAGACATATACAACCAGAAAACAAGCGTTAATGTTTATGACAATTCAACCATTGGTACTGGGGAAGGGTGGTTGGGGGGCACCTATCCCATCCCAGCTACGAACATATACCGCGTAGATTATGAATATGACAAAGCAGGCAGACTCACCAAGGTCCAAGGCTATGGCAGCAGTGATTACTCCTACTACCCCGATGGAACTCTCGAAACAGTAACTCACAGTATTCCCGACGACTTGCAAGTTTCCTACGAGTATAACCCGGACAATGCCTTGACATATATAGATGCAAAGAAAGGCAACGAAACGCTGTACAAATTCAACGCAGCTTCCCCTGGCCAGATCGACGGGCTGGGCAGGCTTATCTCTGCTAAGGAACAGATCAAATCAGCCGCAGAGCAGAATATTGGCTACGATATGCTCTACGCTTACGACGATCGCAGTCAGTTGACCTCTGCCGCAATAACCGACTACGAAGCTGACGATTGGACGGGGCTCTATTCTTACAACAAAGACGGAAATATCGAACAAAGGATTATAAATGCTCAGCAGGACGACTTCACATATGACGGCGACCTGATGACAGATATCGAAGGTGATAGTCTGACATGGAACAACAACGGCCAACTCGAAGAAAAAGAAGCCCCGGTGAGCATAGCTTTCATATACAATTGGGACGACAAGCTCCGCCAGGCTGATTTCGGCAGTGACTACATCAAGCTCAAATACGATCCCTTAGGCAATCGCGCATGGAAAGAGTCTGATATTGGCGGCCAAACCACAACTCGCAAATATATTCTTGACATAGTAGGCAAGCTGCCTGTAATATTATGCGAAATTGATCCGTCTATTAGTGATCCGTATAATAAAGTGAAAAACAAATATTACTATACCAATGATGGCAGGATAGTTAATGTTAGTAACATGACATTCATCACTGACCGTCTTGGCTCTGTTCGGCTGGCTTTAAGTATGTACGGCGACATTAAACACTCTTACACCTACACCCCGTTCGGCCAAATGCTGCAAACTGACTCTGACGCCGGCGCACCGACCAACAACTTCAAGTTCACAGGCCAATGGCTAGACGAAGAAATAGGCCAATACTACCTAAGAGCAAGAATGTACGACCCGGCAATGATGAGATTCACAACCAGAGACCCGGTTCTTGGCAAACAACAAAATCCACTTACGTTGCACAAGTATCTCTACTGTATGAGTGACCCCGCAAATAAAATTGACCCAGATGGCAAATTTTTTAGTATTGCGAGTGTCCTGGTGGGTAATTCTCTCTATGGTAGCGCTAGAAGAGAAGATTTGAGGTTTCACAGGAGGATCCACAAGAAAGCCAACAAAAGACTTGATGGTTTCAGTAGGGCTAATTTGGAGAGAGGAATGTCTTACGATTTAATGGTTGATGACATAATGTTTTCAACAAGTAGTAGGCGGCGTTCTGCGAGAGATAAAACAATCTGGGCACTGGGGGCGATGAGCGACAATTTTTCAGCGTTTACCAGTACCCTTGGCAATCAGGTCTTAGGCACCGCTGTAATCATAGCGGATAACGCCGAAGTCATTGAAGCTATATTAACCGGCAACGCAACTTCTGATGACTATCTAGATGCGGCAGATAGTCTTTTTGAGATGGTCACGGGTCCGTAACCGGATTAATTGTCACGAAGTGTTTTTAAAAAAAATAAATTATTTAATTATGGAGTAAAATATTATGCGATACTTTGCAATAGCCTTTCTTTTGTCTACCGCCTCTGTTTGTTGGGCTAATGAAACATATTCCAGTGAAGAGTTTGGCTTTACTATGGATATTCCTTCTGGATGGGAAATGAGCCTTGAAGAAGACTGGTCAGATGAACTTAATCTGACATCGAACGTTCTGTTCGTACTTAATCCGTCCGGAGTGGAAATCATGGATGCGCCCACGATATTAGTAAAAGGTCACACATTAGATAATAAGAGCAGGTCTGGCTTGATAAGACTTCTCAATGCTAGGGCTGAAAAAGGCTTTGAACTGGAAGCAAAACTTATTGCAAAAAAGTTTCTCGGAAATTCATTTAAGCAATACCGTAAGATAGACACTTTTTCTGAATATAAATCTTCTGAAAATTCTGGAAGAGCCGAATTGCTTTATGAGCACAAAAAGGATTACACCTGTTTTATGGCTGCAAGGGCTGGTTTTGTTGGGCCAAGAAGTTATGTTAGTTTTCACAGTTATTGGAAGGGTGATGACCCTGAAGAGTTTGAGAGTGATTATTATGATGTTATAAAATCTTTTCGGTTTGGCCTCAAAGCTAAGGTCAAGGGAGCATTAGATAGCTTTTCTCAGGAAATAGAAGAGATTGGCGAAATGTCCAGTGAACAAAAATCAGAGCATTTTCTTGAGCGATTCGGCAAAATCATAGGCATTCTCTTTACGGTGGGAACAATTTTAGTAATAGGAAAAGCCGTGCTAGGCCGCTGACGTCAAAAGAAAAAGTAGCTACTGCAGTTCTCTGGCTCTTTGACAAAAACATATTTCTATACCAACGACTCAAGGATAGTTAGTAATAACAGCATGAACTGTATTACCGACCGTCTCGGCTCTGTCCGCCTAATTGTCGATTCCGCTGGCCGCGTCAGACATTCATACACCTACACCCCGTTCGGCCAAATGCTCCAAACCGACTCTGACCAAGGCGCACCGACCAACAACTTCAAGTTCACAGGCCAATGGCTCGACAACGAAATAGGCCAATACTACCTAAGAGCAAGAATGTACGACCCCCAACTAATGCGATTCACATTGCATGAATATCTGTATTGCACCAATGATCCGACTAATAAAATTGATTTATCCGGTAGGCTTGGGGCCGGTTTTGAGGGGCATTCCACCCTAGCAAGCCAGCAAAACCGCTAAAAACCAACATTATTGTACACTCAATAAGGGGTGATTGTCAAGGAAAAAACTAACTTAAAAATAATTTATTGCTAATTATCTGATTTGTCGACAAAAGAGTAATTACCCTAAGGATAAAAATAGGTTAACTCGAGTCTTGAATTTGCAACAGAATTTGCAACAACCGTGTACCTTTGGACTACTATCACGCTACTGTTACACCCCAGCCCCCTCCAGCTCCACTGCCCCAACACTACCCACTAATTCGACTATCGACCCAACAATCGACTGGTAAGCCTCCGGAGTGGCTTATTCCACCTGTCGAGGAGTAGTATCGATAGAGCAATAGAATTTCAGTATCGATACTACTAAAAACCAGCATCTTTAATAACCTGCTGGATCTCTTCATCAGTAGGATAAGTAATTACTAATATCTCTTCCAAGATATAACTATTGTTAGGATCGATTCTATAATACTTCTCAATTCTGTGTGGTAGATTAGTATTTGCCTTAAAATAATACCTCCATCTACGATAGACGATACTATTTGCATCTGTTCTATCTGGCCATGTCAAATCATATATACTTGGCTGGTTTCTTTTATACTGTCTAACTGCATACTTAACTGGGAAATAAGTCAATATCAGCAAAATAAAAAAGATGAGCCAGTGATAACGAGTGAATAGTGATTTTATTTTCACTGGTGCTCCTTTAATATCATGTCGATGATTTTGGAGGTTTTTTATGGGGAGGGGATTTTAATATGTTGTTGATGTATTCAGCATTTTTTTTGTCGGTCATATAGTCCCAGCCGTAAGTTCCGATTGTTGATTTGAGCATATCAACGAAATCTTCTTCACTTTGGTGTTCGATTTGTCTAAAAGAGATGACGAGCAGTTGCTCATCGTGATACCACAGTGCAAAATCTACAAACAATTCAGTAGGGTCTGGCTCGATATAAAACTGCATCCCTTCAGGCGGTACGAAATCCAGGCTTGTCTCTTTGGTCAGTTCTACTTCTAAATCTTTCCATGAATTAGAAAATGACAATTTTGCTTTCATAGCTGCTCCTATCCAATAAAACATACTGTCTAAATGTTAAATACTGGAAAGGCCACAAAGATATGAGCCACCAGCATACGTCATAGATTTTTCAAATAACGCATACCAGCAGTATCTGGTGAGTTGATGTTTCTCAACCTGACACGAATTTTGCCATAATCTCTTTTTACAGTCAATAAAAATTTGACTATTCGCCTTTAATGGCTCATAATGCCCACCATGAAAGAATCATTGGAACATCTGCCGCAGAGGAAAAAAGGTGAGCTTGCACGGATCGTGGGCATCATTCGTGATGCCGCCCCGCAGGCCGAGATGATTATCCTCTTCGGCTCCTATGCCAGAGGCGATGCGGTAGAGGATGTTACCGTAGAAGGCAATACAACATACGAATATTCCTCAGATTTCGATATTCTCGTAATAGTCAAATCCAAGTCCTTAGCCGATAACCTCGACCTGTGGTACAGTATCGAAGATGAGGCAGGTAAACTGCCCGTACAGACACCGGTTAAAATAATCGCTCACGAAATAGATTTCGTAAACGGTAAACTCGAAAAGGGCCAGTACTTCTTCAGTGATATCAAAAAAGATGGCATAATACTTTACGACTCGAAAAACTGCACACTTGCAGATGCAAGAGAACTAACCCCGCAGGAAAGACTCGGACAGGCAAAAGCAGATTTCAAACAATGGTTTGAAAGTGCAAATGGGGCTTATCGTGGGTACGAAAGATATATTGAAGACCGCGACTACAAATGGGCTGCTTTCATGCTTCATCAGGCCGCAGAATCTTTTTACGGTGCTGTGTTATTGGTTTATACGAATTATAAGCCCAAGACCCACGACCTCGATACTCTCCGCAGATTAGCAGCCAATCACGACCCGGCCTTTTTTACGGTCTTTCCGCTCCGCACCAAGCAGGAAAGAGACCGCTTCGATCTGCTAAGACAGGCCTACGTAGGGGCACGCTACCACGATGACTATAAGATAACACCACAGGAACTAAAATACTTAGCCCGATGCGTTGAACTGCTGAGAGAGCAGACAGAGGTAAGTTGTGATACAAAAATGGAATCCTTTATATAGCCACAGAGGGTATAGAGGAAAAGAAAAATGAATAAAACAAAACAATGTTTAAAGAAATAAACAGTCCGTACAAATCAAAAGAGCAACCTACGAAATTTAATCGTGAGCAGCACTTGAGACAGGTAAAAAAACTTGTAAAAACATTTGCTGACCCTTGTGATGGAACAATATATCATTATACATCTGCAAAAGGTTTTCAGGGAATTGTAGAAAGCAGCGAAATATGGCTAACAAATACTGAATTTGTCAACGATACCACAGAATGCAAGGCTTTGCAGAAAGAAACGAATCTATTTGGGGAAGCCAAGCTTTCATTTAATAGGTATATAGAAAAATGGTGGCAAAGGTTCTTGAAGGATAAGGATAAACGAAAAAATCATTATATCACATCTTTTAGTAAAAACCCTGATTCTCTGGAGCAATGGCGGGCTTATGGCAATATTTGTATAGGCTTTGATGCCGAACGATTAAAAAAGAAGGGTTTTTCACTGCACGAATGTGTCTATGACAAAGGTAAAATTAAAGAATGGATGCTTAAAAAAGCCGAGGCAAAAGAATGGATGTTGGATGACCCGGACAGGACGAGATCATTTATTGCAAAAGATAGTGTTCCGACAACCAGCCACGATGATGGAAGGGATGGTGCGGCATTCTCTTTGATATTTAGAGCCTCAATAAAACTAAAGCACTTTTGTTTTGAGAATGAAAAAGAAGTTCGATTGCTGGCAGTGTCCAACCACAACTGGGGGCTGTATACTAATTCTTCGTCTATGTTTGAAAAAGATCCGCCCATCCATTTTCGACCACATCTGACTCTTGGATTGCCTGTTCCTTATGTCAAATATTTCACCTTAACTCAGCCGGAAGAAGAATGTGATTCCAGCGAAAAATATAAAGGTAAAACAGAACTTCAGGTAAAGGAGGAAAAACGGGATAAGGAGAAGAACCAGAAACGAGCACTTCTGCCAATTAAGGAAATCATTGTGGGCCCTACGCCTCACAAGGAAGAAACAAGACTTGCCTGCGAAATTCTATTACAGGAAAAAGGGTATAATGATGTTAAAATAAATGTCTCGGAAATACCCTATCGAGGATTTTGAAACGCAAGAGATTGGACGAGTCCAGCAAAGCTGGATAAATATTGAAGAAGCAGTAATGACAGGTTTGGCAGGGATGAGAATAATATGAGTAATTGGCCAGTAGTCTGTGCTGCTATAGCAGCGTTTTTCTCGGCTGTCGCCGCTATTTCAGCTTATCGCTTACAGAAAAAAGTTGCTTTTCAATCACTTACACCTTTAATTAGTCTTTATGGTTGGCAGGTGGTTAGGTTTGGTTGTATTGAGATTAAGAAGATAAAAAATTATGGACAAGGGCCTGCATTAGGAATGCATGCATTTGAGAAATCAAAAAGATATCCACTATATTATCCTCATACAGAAAGAAATACTGTTCAGGCTGTTTTACCCCAAGAAGAACGCAATATAGCATGGCAACTTTTTCTTTCAAATGCATCATCTAAACCTTTAAACCCCTCAGAATTTAAAAAAGTAAAATGTATGAATTTTCAAATCGTTGTAAGTTATTCAGATATCAATAACAGAAGGTACTATACAATTTATGATCTTTCATATGTTAGAAGGGAGAGGGGAGATATGCTTATTGTCGCATCAGGTGAGAAACTTACCCCAGAACTCATCTTGAAAAAGCAAAAAACAATTGTACGATACGATTGGTTTATTCGTCTTATGGGCAATCTACATCTAACTATTGCGAAAGTTAAGTCTAAAGCTTCTGGTTCGTTGGCTTTTTGGGGCGGCAAGGATAAAAACAAAAAAGTTGAGTAGAGTGTGCAGCTTGTTTGCCCACGCGGAATCTGGGGTTAGCCATACCCCTTACCTCGATAGTCTTTTCCCTATTGAACACCAACCTAAGCAAGATTCCTAAAATCGATTTTATCGATAGGATGGAATTAGGAATTAGGGAGAATAGTTTTTATAACTATCAAAAATATTGCCAAGACAGTCAAGAAAAGATAGAATGGAACTGACAGGTATAATAACTATGGACGATAAATTAATCTTAAAACTTTCGGTGTCCCAGCGGCAGTTACTG
>JBHPGW010000103.1:0-7959 GCA_042569785.1 Planctomycetota bacterium
AACAAGCACAAACTGATTGGATACGATCACAAGGCACACGATCAGCTGGATCGTGTTGACGATTTGTATTTTTGGATTTGCCGAATTGGGGGCAGCGATAAAGAGATGTAAACCGCCTCGGTTGATTGCAAGTGTTGCGGGGGTTATTGCAATCGTATTGGGATTGCTTTGGATTATGATGCTTGTACCCTGGCTTGGGAAATTGTCGGCGTTTAGCCAGAACTCGGTAAGCGTTCCTTTTATCGCAATGGGTATTGTTGGTGTCGTTTTCATGATGCGAAGAATTGTTTATAAATCAAAGGGTTTGTTGGGCGATATAACAGTTTCGCTGATCGTGTGCCTTGTGATCGTATCCAATCAGTTTGTGCTTGTTCGTGTTGTTGGCAACGGGCAGAGGAATATTGAGTTTAAGCTTTTGGCGGATTGGTACAGGGACAATGTAGAGCCAGGCCAAAAGCTTGTGACCACAATGCCGGGACTGGTAAGTATATTTGTACCGGAACGTGAAAATCTGCTGGTGCATACGGGAAATATCGATGCTGAGAGTGCGGAGGATTTTGTACGTAAATGTTACGATAACAATATCACTTACATTGCGTGGGATTCCAGGCTTGGTTTGTATCCTAACGATCGTTATTACAAGCTTTGGGGGTTAAAAAATATAGCCCAACTTAGCCAGCCAGCCAGAATTGGGCCATATGAATTTGTTTCTCAGGTAGTCGCGAACGAAAGAAAGTATGTGAATATCTTCCGATTACGAAATCCGAAATAAAAATTAATCTACAGCGACTACTTCTTTTACTTCGGGTATCTTTTCCTTTAGCATTCTTTCGACACCCATTTTGAGTGTCATTGCAGCCCCCGGGCATCCACTACAGGCACCTTGAAGGCGTACTCTGACTGTATTATCTTCGTCAACACCTAAGAACTCGATATCGCCGCCATGCCCCTGCAGATTGGGTCTGATGGCCTCGATGATATCTTTGACCTTATCTTCAAAACTCTCGGCAGCGGTGTTGTCGCCACATCCACATTGATCGCACATTTGATATCTCCTTTTCGTCACAGAACTTAAATATTATCACATTTTATCAGAATTATAGCCGCTTGCCAGCTAATTTTCATTTTGCACGCTGTTAATACAATAAATCTGGCTGAATTGTTCATCGCAACGATTGAATTATTCGGCAATAAATGGTATACTGAGCGATTTAATATTAAGATAACTTTCAAAATGAACAGCAGATATATACGAAATTTTTCGATAGTGGCGCATATCGACCATGGCAAAAGCACTTTAGCTGACCGGATGCTGGAGATTACCGGTGCGGTTAGTGAGCGTGACGCTAAGGAGCAGCTACTCGATAGCATGGACCTGGAACGCGAACGCGGGATCACTATCAAGGCGTCGGCGGTGACTATGCACTATGAGCATGAGGGCAAAGAGTATATGCTCAACCTGATCGATACGCCTGGGCATGTGGATTTTCATTATGAAGTTTCGCGGGCATTGGCGGCTTGTGAAGGTGCACTTTTGGTGGTGGATGCCAGTCAGGGTGTCGAAGCTCAGACGGTCGCTAACGCATACCTGGCGATTGAAGCGGGGGCTGAGTTGATGGGTGTGATAAATAAAGTCGATCTGCCGGCGGCTCAGCCTGAAGTTGTCGCAGAAGAGATCGAGCATGTACTCGGTATCAGGGGGAACGAGTGTTTTCATATCAGTGCCAAGAGCGGGATCGGGGTTGAAGAGTTGCTTAACGCAGTGGTGACTTTGCTGCCTGCGCCGGCGGATCGCAGTGATGAGCCTACGGCGGCGTTGATATTTGACAGTCACTGTGATGAATATCGCGGTGTGATATGTTATGTGCGGGTGTTCGCCGGTAAGCTGAAAGTGAAACAGAAGATCCGGTTTATGGGCAGCGGGAGAAATCATCTTATAACCGAGCTTGGCAAATTTACTCCGCAGATGACGCCGGTCGATGAACTCGGCACCGGCGAGGTGGGGTATGTCATCGCCAATATTCGCAAGCTGGCCGACGTGAATATCGGCGATACTATCACTGATGAAGCCGAACCCGCCCAGAAAGCTCATGCCGGTTATGAGCCGCCGATGCAGATGGTCTTTTCAGATTTTTATCCGGGTAATAATACCGATTATCACAAACTTCGAGCGGCGTTCGATAAGCTGATACTTAACGACGCCAGTTTTTCGTTCATACCCCAGAGTTCGCCGGCGCTTGGGTTTGGTTTTCGGTGCGGTTTTCTGGGGCTGTTGCACATGGAGATCGTGCAGGAAAGGCTCGAACGGGAAAACGATATCGATGTGGTGCAGACGGCGCCGACGGTGAGTTATGAGATTGTACTGACCGGCGGCAAGGTGAAAAAAATCGATTCGCCGAGCGAGCTGCCTGATGTGAGTCACATAGAAGAATTTCGCGAGCCTTTTGTTCGGCTGGAAATTATTACCCGCAGCGATACGATCGGCGGGATCATGAAACTGGCCGAATCCAGGCGGTGCAAACTTATTAAGACCGATTACCTTAGCCCGACACGGGTGATGCTGGAATACAAGGCTCCGCTGGCGGAGATCGTTTATGATTTTTATGATTTACTCAAGGGTATCAGTCACGGGTACGCGACGATGGATTATGATTTTACCGGCTTTGAAAAAAGCGAGTTGGTGAAGATCGACATACTGGTTAACAAGGTCGCGGTCGATGCGCTTTCGCTGATCGTGCATCGCAGTGTCGCTGAGGGCAGAGGCAGAAAACTTATTATCCGTCTGCGAAGAGCGATCCCGCGGCATCAATTCGAGATACCTCTGCAGGTCGCGATCGGCGGTAAAATTATCGCCAGAGAAACCATCCGCGCTTTCCGCAAAGATGTTACCGCAAAGCTTTACGGCGGTGACGTTACGCGGAAGATGAAACTGCTGAAAAAGCAAAAAGAGGGTAAAAAGCGAATGAAGAGCGTAGGTTCAGTGCAGATCCCGCAGGAAGCCTTCATGAGCATCCTAAACACCAGCGACTAATAATTGTTGATTTTTCAAAAAATCTCTCAGGGTGTCCAATAAAATTGCGGTCAATACCTGAAATGGCGTTTTAAGGCTGTTATCGGGCTATTTTGGGGTATTTTTTCCTTGGTAATTTGGGCAGGTTTATGGTATAATAAAAATTCTAAATTTTCCTGCACTATAGGGTGATGCTGACAGTGGAGGGCTATGTGGGACGAGGATTTTTTAAGATAATATTGTGCATGGCGGTGTTGCTGTGTCTGTGCTCGGAGGCGTTCGGACTGGCGGAATCTACGGGGCCAGGCGGGTCGAATGCGCAGGCTATTGCTACTGCATGTCAAAACGCCGATGGGATTAAGGTCGGTCTGCTCGGCGGGCAAAATGTTCTTACCTCACACGAAGCGTTCAGTGGGATGACGTTAGTAAATCATGCTGCTCCAGGGCTGACGGTTTTAACCGGATGGCATGATACGATAGCGGCTGGGATCATCGCAGCTCAGCCCGGCACATCGCACCCCGATGATATTGGTATAGCTCCAGGCGCGGAAATTCACAGCATGAGAATTTCAAATAACCTCAACGTACTAACAGGGCTCGATAGTCTTGTGACTACCTATAACTGCAGGGTAATCGCCTCGGTGTACAGCCTATCGGGTATTGACAATGACGGTGACAGCGATGTGACTTTAAGATACGACTATCACGCCTATAACAATAACGTTATTTTCGCTAACCCCGCCGGCCAACATCCTGATTTTAACATTCCCGGTGACAGCTATAACGCGATAGTAACAGCGGGGATCAAATTGAAAGATGTCAACGATGAATATGACTACCGAATGATCGGAGGAGAAAGTCTTTCGGGCCTGACTTTGGATGGTCGAAGGAAACCTGATATCGCGGGTCCATCGGCTGCTCAGACCGTGCCTACAACGTGGGACGGCGTGACGGCTTCATGGACAAATACCAACGGCGTCGGTGGTTCAAGCGGCGCTACAAGCTGGTCGACGCCTCATACCGCAGGTGTGGCGGCTTTGCTTTTGAAATTCGCCGATGGGACTGCTGAGCCTGACGATGGGCGAAATGTTGTAATAAAATCGGTGATAGTCAATTCGACATTTCCTAACATTGACGATAAAACGGGCAGCTCAACTAATCCGGCGGACTCTGCAAATACATGGCAGGCTGATAGAGGTTATGGGAGGATCGATGCTTTGAGGGCGTATCAAATACTTAGCGCGAATCGGGTGGCAAGGGATGTGGATATAACGGCGGAGAAAGGGTGGGCGTATGAAACGGTCGCGGCGACCGAGCCTCATAATTATTTTATCTGGTGCGAGAGAAATCAACGGCTTGTGGTGACGACAACTTGGAGCCGGCGGGTTAATAAACAAGGGCCTAATTATAATCCGGAATCGGAACCGAGATTTGACCTTGATATAACGATCGTGGACCCGAATGGACAGACGGTTCCTCTTGTAAATGATGCTATAAATAATCTTATAAAAGCTGACATCCTGATCGCTGAAGATGGATACTATCATGTCGAGCTTGTTAACAGCAGTGATAAGACGAATCGAACTTACGCGATGGCGTTTGAATTGCTCGACCCTATCGCTGGTGACCTTTATCCGGCTGACTACATCGTCGATTATAATGATATTGATATCTTAACCGGGCAGTGGCTGCTGAGTGGGACAGGTTATGAAGCTGATATTGTAGTCGATGCTAATGTCAACTTCTTCGATTTCGCCGAACTGTCACAACACTGGTTTGAAATTGATCCGGCTTATTACAACCCTTAGTGATTATTTTGGGGGGCAGTATGCCTGTGTATTAACCGGATGAACCGAAAAAAAACGCTGTTAGCACACAATAACAGCGTTAAAGCCGTAAAAAAGCCTGCTTTTCTCATTTCTAAGCCCTTTCATATAGCAAAAATGGTAATTTGTTTTGCTGGAATAATGTAGAGTACTGTGGTATATTATTCCAGCGGGAAAGATCAGGTTTGCGGAGAATATATTAAATATAGAGCTTAGTATGGAAGAAAAGCCAAACTCGAAATCGCCGAATGTCGCGGCTAAATCTTTTATGACTGTCGGGCCTACACTGCACTACAGCCATGAAAATGTTCAGCGATGCTGGGTGCTTGCGCTTTTGGCTTTCATACTGACCTGCCTTTGCTTTTCAAAAATAGTTAACGGCTCTTTCCTAACCTTCAAATTCAGTTCTCTGCTCTCGCTTCAAGCCTGGCGTCTGGGACAATTCGTAACTACCGGCGTCAGCATATTCGAATATCCATTACAGATACTTGTGCTTGCGATGCTAATGGGAATTCTCGCTATGGTGCCGATCCTGATCGCGCAACTGATGAGCTTCAGCTATAGTCTGCTGTTCATCTTCGCGATCGCCTTGTTAGCGAATTTGCCGGGGCTTGCGGTTTTTGTCCTGGTATGCTCTCTCGCTGCTGCATCGAGGCCTTTACGGTTCCGATCGAGGTTCATCGCGATCGCGTTGTGCTCTGCGCCGCTGCTGTTGTACTGGGGGTATTTCGGGAGCATATCCGGTTTGCCGCCTGTTAAATGGGCGTTCTCATTCGCGCCGTGGATCGGGGCATGGCTTTTCGGGCTGACTATGGCTGGGCTGGTGCTTGGGATAGGACATTTTACGCGTTATCGTCCGGGACTGGTCTGGGCGTTCACGGCGTTGTTTCTTGTCTCTGCTGTCGGTATTTTCGAGACGACTATCGGCTTCGATGAACTGGACTATCAGCTTTATGTGGCAAGGTACAATCCTAAACAGGTAAATGAATTTCGCGACCATAGTGTCACTGCGGTGCTCGATGAGATCGTTACGAATCCTTCGCCGAGAGTAAAAAGATATTTACAAAGTTCGTTCTACCCTACCGAACCGATACCTCTTCGTGCGGAATTGAAAAAGAAAATCAACGCCCAGTTAAGGCTTTGCCGATGGCCAGGATGGCTTAGCGTTCCGGAACAGCTCAGATACCAGGATAAACGGGAATGGCTTTTTAAACGATACGATCAGTTTATTAACCATCGCAAGGACTGTAAAAGGATGCCTGTAGCTCTTTATTTCAAGGCGATGCTGAGTGAATTGACGCCGGATATAACCGCTTTTGACCAAAAAGAACTGCTTGCCTTTTACAGTGACTACCCCTATGAAAGGTCACGCGATACATGGTATTGGCTATATACGGATTTTGCCGACAGCCCTGAATCATTAGAGGCCAGGTGGCGTATCGCTATGCACTGGATAGAGCAGGCGAGATTCGAGCAGGCAGATGAACTGCTCAAACAAACCCAGATACTGATCGCCGAGCATTTAGAAAACCTACAGGTGAGCAAAAAAATACGTCAGAATACTTTACTTGAATTTTTTCAGCCGACACCGGATTCGGTTATCACCGCTTCAGACTTGAGCGACCTGAACATAAGGACAAACTTGCTGCGTGTTCTGATAAGCGAAGAAAATCGGCCTAAACGAGATGAGGAGAAACAAAAACTTGCCGCTTTCATTATGCTGAATCAACACGCACCTGAATACTCTCAAAGAATAGACGAATTATTAACGCAACTCGGCGAAAACAGTCGGCTTGAGGATGATATCTTATTGGCTCAAATAAAAATAATTGCCGACGAGAAACTTCGCGCCGAAAAATTCTCGCAGCTACACCAGCAATTCAAAGATACTGACGGCGGAATGCTGGCTCTGTACGAACTGGCGCTGCTGAAAACATCTTTCTATCAGAATGAAACGAACGTTGAGCAAAAGAAAACTTACTTGGCTCAGACAAGAGAGACACTGAAAGAGTTTATCAGGTTGTATCCGGATTCCTTCTGGGCAGAACAGTTCAAAGAAAACCTCGAAAACCTACCCGCTAATTAATCGATTATATCAAATTCAGTTAGTTAGAGCCGATTGACCATTAATGTCATTCCCGCGAAGGCGGGAATCCAGAAACCTTATGGTTTAGTCAGGCTATCGAAATATCGGCTCTTTTTAACTGGAATTATTATTATTGATTATTTGGGAAATTCTTATGTTGTTGCCGAAATGTTTTGTCTCGGTATTATCCGGGGAAATGTCTTTGGTGAACTGTCGCATCTGAGGGGTGATTTCTATGGAACCTTTTTGGCCTAAAGTTTCGTCTGAGATGTAAACGATTACCTCATCGGCTAATTTTGCTTTTAGGAATGAGCTTAGTACTGTTGGGCCGCCTTCTACGAGCAGTTGAGCGATGTCGCGGCCGCCAAGTTGCTGGATCAAATACTGCAAATCAAGGCTGTTATTTTTTAAGGGGACGATCAGCAGCTCTGCGCCTTTTTGCTCTATAGCTTTGGCCATATCCTTGTTCTTCTCAACTGCATGGTTACTGGTTGCGATTATAACCGGTGACTTTAGGGCGGTTTGAAGCAGTTGGGATTTAAGCGGAATTCGCAGATGTGAGTCCAGGACAATTCTTGTGAGCGGTGTGGGTTTGCCTGGTCTGGCGGTCAGCAGCGGATCGTCGTCTATGACCGTATTTATACCGACCAGTATCGCCTGGACGCGTCTGCGGAACTTGTGAACGTCTTCTCTGCTTTGCTCGTTAGATATCCATCGCTGTTTTGACTTATCAGTCCATGCCATCTTGCCGTCGGTACTCTGGGCCCATTTTAAAATGACCCAGCTTCGCCCCGTTTGGGCGTGTTTAATGAACGGCGCATTCAACTGGGCGGCCTGCTCTGCGCAAAGGCCAACTTCGACCTCGATGCCGGCGTTGCGCAGCTGCTGGATTCCTTTGCCGCTGACTTGGGTAAAGGGGTCAGCTATCGCGACGACCACTTTGCCAATTTTCGCTTTGATAATGACGTCGGTGCATGGCCCGGTCTTGCCCTTATGACAGCAAGGTTCGAGAGTGACATACATTGTAGAACCGGCTG
>JBHPGW010000104.1:0-7786 GCA_042569785.1 Planctomycetota bacterium
ATTGTGCGGGCTACTTTGCATATCTTATTGTGGGATCGAGCGATTAAGCCTAATTTGGTCATCGCCCCCTTGATATCGTTATAGACAAACCCCGCAAGCCCAAGTTGCTCAGCTATCCAATAAACCGCGGGGCGAAACCCAACCCTCTGAACACGACCAGTAATTATTATCCTTTGCCTTATCATAATTTTGGTATATTTTATTTGCTGCGGAGAGTAAAACAAAGTGCTAAATTTATTATAACTATTTTTTGAAAAAAACTTTTTTGTGCCGAACCTTTTGACTTAGTCGCGGCTCTTATTATCAGAAGATGCATACGGATGTTATATGACTGAATTATTAGCTGACTTACTGGAACGTTGTCGCAAAGGCGAGCAATCCGCTTATCGGGTTGTAGTCAAGCGGTTTCAGGACAAGGCTTTGGATCTGGCACAAGCGCTAATTGGTGACAGACACCTGGCAGAAGATGCTATTCAGCAGGGGTTTCTGGTCGCATTTTGCCGGTTGGATCAGCTTCGCGAGCCTGCGGCTTTTCCCGGTTGGTTCAGGCAAATTGTTCGAACACAAGCTTTAAGGATAGCTCACAAGAACAGTAAAAAGAAGGAAAGGAGCGTTGAGTATCAGGATAATCGGCTTTCGCCGGCAGAAAAGCTCGAACTTGAAGAATTGCGCCAAATTGTTCGACAAGCATTATCCGAACTACCCAAAAGCAGCAGGGAAACAGCGGAACTGTTTTACCTCGATGAGCAAAATTGCACGGAAGTTGCCGATACACTAAATATTCCAAAAGGAACAGTTAAGCGGCGCCTCTATGATACGCGTCAAAAACTGCGGGACATGCTACTCGGTTATATAGAGGAGCCGGCAGTCAAAAGGAAAACGAAACGGAAAATTGACAAACAAATGCCTTTGTAGAAAATAATGAGAAAGGGTTGATCATGGCTATTAAACAGACAAGAGAACTCGAGTGTTTAATACAGGAAGCTTACGACAAAAAAGCAAGTTTTTTATATGTGATGCCCAACGAGCCTCCGGCATTTCGCATTAAAAACTCGATTGAGCGAATTGACGCTGAGCCTTTCACACCTGAACAAATTGCCGATATTGCAAGGGCGGCACTTGGAGAAGATCGGCTCAAAGGTATCGGCCTTGAAACAGGACAAGTGACAACTTTGTGTGGTCTACCCGATATTGTGGATGGGCGAATGTCTGTCGCAAAAGTAAGCGGTGACTATGCTATTACTATATACCTGTTGCCGACAAGTCTGTCCGATGTTGAATCTGTAAGAATACCCGAGGCAATTTTAGAAGCGTCGCTGGAATCGAGAGGCCTTGTTTTATTTTCAGGTCCAACAGGTAGCGGAAAAACCACGAGCTTGTTTAGCACAATGGATTATATCAATAGCCAAAAGTCTTGCACTATCTGTGCAAATGAATATATGATCACATATCCCCTGACCTCTAAAAAGGCATTGATCCAGCAGCGTGAGGTTGGTGTTGATGCTCCTGATATGTTAACGGCTATTTCAACGTCATTATCACAAGGGGCGGATGTTTTGATGGTTGGCGAGTTGAGAAATGTCGAAGAGATCAACATGTGTATTATGATATCGCAAAATCTCTTTGTGTTGACACAATTACACGCCGACACCCCAGAGGCCGCAATACAAAGAATGATAGATATTTTCCCTGAAGACAGCGTAACGGTTCCTCGGCGGATTTTATCCGAGAAATTGCGAGGTGTCTGTGCACAGGTGCTTTTGGAAAGAGCCGATGGCAAAGGGCGTGTTGCTGCCTATGGTGTATTGATACCCGATGAGAAGATGCGTAAAGCTATTGCACAAGGTCGTGACGTTTTTGATAGGAAAACCCCATTGCCGCAAGGCTGCCGAACAATAGCTCAAGACATCGAAAATTTGTGTCGTGAAGGCATCATTGACCAAGAGACCAGAGACAAAGCGCTAATCGAACTTAAACAGTAATGGTATATTGCTACCTTACGACCGCAAAAGACTTATTAACGTTTAAGTTACAGCTTTCGATCTAATTTGCGGTAGCTGACTGCTTCTGCTATATGTTCTGCGCTAACATTTTCAACCACTGCCAAGTCAGCTATTGTGCGGGCGACTTTGCATATCTTATCGTGAGCCCGAGCGCTTAAGCCTAATTCGGTCATCGCCTGCTTTAGCATCATCTCTCCATCTGAATCCAGCTTGCAATGATTTTCAACCTGCTTATGGCTCATTGTCGAATTCGTCTGCCCGTCATTGCCGGCAAACCTGGCGACTTGAATCTGCCTGGCAGTGACCACATTATCTCTTATCGCTGCGGAGTCTGTCTGGTTCGTTTTTTGTCGAAGTTTTTTAAAGCCTACCGCTGGAACATCGATGTGAATATCGATCCTGTCGACTAAAGGACCAGAAATTTTCGACAAATACCGTTCTATCTGATTCGGCGTGCATTTACACCTGTGCTGAGTTGCTCCATGGTAGCCGCACGGACACGGATTCATCGCGGCTACGAGCATAAATTGAGCTGGAAAACGCATAGTACCTTTAGCTCGTGAAATTGTAACCGTTCCGTCCTCTAATGGTTGACGGATCATTTCTAAGACAGACCTTGGGAACTCGGCAAACTCATCAAGAAATAATATCCCGAAATGTGCCAGCGATAACTCACCAGGCCTTGGATTGGTACCGCCACCGACCAGGGCAGGTCCGCTGGCAGAATGATGAGGCGTTCTGACCGGCCGTTGTGCCAATAGTGAGTCGTTTTTACCCAAAAGCCCAACCACCGAATATATTTGCGTAGTCTGCAACGATTCTTCCAGTGACAAGGGCGGCAGTATCGTCGCCAGCCTCTTGGCGAGCATAGTCTTTCCCGCTCCGGGCGGACCTATCATCATTATATTGTGCCCGCCGGCAGCCGCGATAGTCAGTGCTCGTTTGACACTCTCCTGGCCCTTAACATCGGCAAAATCAACTTCATAATCGCTGGCTACATTGAAAAGCTCATCGATATCGACACTGGTTGTCTCGACTGCCAACTGGCCGGACAAAAATCCAACTGCCTGGGACAGTGAACCGACACCGTAGACTTCTATCCCCTGCACTACAGCTGCTTCTTCGGCGTTTTCCAGCGGAACGATCATTCTGCTAAAACCATTTGCCTCGGCGGTCATCGCCATGCTCAAAATTCCGTTAACAGGCCGAACCCTGCCGTCCAAAGCCAGTTCACCTACAATAACAAAATCCCTAAAACTCGCCCCTACCAAAATATTCTGGCCTATGAGCATACCCAATGCGATGGGCAGATCGAAAGCAGGCCCTGCCTTTTTCACATCCGCCGGCGCAAGATTTATCAGTGACGCAGTTTTCGGATACTTGTAGCCTGAATTTGTAATCGCGCTTTTGACCCTTTCGGTACTCTCTTTGACGGCGGTATCTGGCAGTCCCACGATTATGGACTTCTCGAAGCCGCCGCGTGAGACATCGACCTCAACCTCGCAGATGACTCCAGCGATCCCTTCAAGAGTAACACTATGCAATCTTGCTAACATATTCTGCTTTCCCTTTGTTTCTGGGCCGTTGCTTTTATCCCATCGCTTGCGCTCAGGGCTTTGGGTTTGGGGTTATTCTTTTATCTGGTTGTCCCGGTATTGAATATAGGCCTGTCGCATTGCTACGTATGGGTCCAGTGCGGCGTCCTTGAAAGCTTCGTACTCTCCTGTGTGAAATGTACTCTTGTTAGTGTACTTCACCGCCGAGATGCTGACAGCAACCTCTGTGGGATCGACATAGAAAACCGGATTCAGAAATATACCACCGGCGAGGCCTGCTGAATCTCGGAGGGTCGATGGCCCGAGTATAGGCCAGACAATATAAAAACCGTTATCAAAACCATGTATCGCTAAGGCCTGGCCCAGGTCTTCGGCTGGTGGGGGTTCAAGTCCGTGCTGATCCCTTGCCGGGTCACCGAACCCCAGAACGCCTACCGTCGAGTTGATCAGGAAACGGTTTAATTCAGTATCAGCGGAAGCAATTTTTCCCTGAAGGTGGCAACTGACAAAACGCAGTGGTGTGGTCAAATTCTGGAAGAAATTGTCGATTCCGGTACGAGCTGGTTTTGGTACTATATTTGTGTATACCTGCGTGACAGGCTTCAATACGCAAAAGTAGCAAATGTCATTGAAATTGAACATCATCCGATTCAGCAATTCGATCGGATCGTCTATTTCTATCCTCTTTTCAGCAAGTTCTTCTTCGAGCAAATCAAAATCCTCATCGTTAATATCGTCACTGATTTGTTCTGGATCGTTAGGAGCCGGGTTCTTTTGGGTGGCCGCACAGCCGGAAATTAGAACGGCCAAAATGATAACAGCGTAAAGTAATGGTTTCATGTCAATCCCCTTGAAGAATTTTTCTGATCTTCTTGATGTCATCGTATCATCCTAATTTAGAAATATCAAGTCTCCTTGCCAAACGGTTTTATCAGAATGATTATCTCCGGCAAAAGAGTAAGCGCTGCAAGAAGCGCTATGAACATAGCTAATCCAGTCAGCAGTCCGAAACAAACACTTGGAATAAAATTCGACAGGGCCAGGATGGAAAAACCAATGATAATAATAATCGAGGTGTAATACATCGCATGGCCAATGCTTTTGTGGCATCGGTACATCGTTGGCAGATACTTGCGGTCGGTTTGAAATTCAGATTTGAACCGGTGGATATAGTGGATCGTGTTATCGACGGCTATCCCTAAGCTGATAGCGGCGATGGTCATGGTCATCATATCGAGAGGAATGTTCAGCCAACCCATCATACCAAGAACCACCGCTATTGGAAACAGGTTAGTAAGCAGCGCAATCAGAGCCATTTTAAAGGACCTGAACAACACGAGAAACATGGCCATCAGCAGGCCAAAAGTGATACCCAATGTCAGTATCTGGGAATTAAACAGGCTTTGCAGCATGTTATTGTAAAGAATAAACCTGCCTGTAAGACGAACATTTTTAGCGTCAAAGTTGAGTATGTCCGGCAAATCGGCCTTGATCTTTTTTATCAGTTTGTCACGCCTGAGATTCTTATCTGAATCCTTGATACGAACCCAGAAGCGGGCCTGGTTGTGCTCTACTGAGACATATGGGTTTACAAGCATATTCTTGAATTTGTCAGGAGTTTCGCTGTAGAGCAAGGCGAGTTCAAGGCTATCGAGAGCCTTGCCATCTTTCAACTTCTCAGCGGTATCGAGCAGTGAAGCCAATGAAAGTACTTTTCCGGTTTCCGGCAGTTCGTCAAGATAGTTGTGGGCAAGTTTGATGCGGTCTGTTTTTTCGGTGTTAAACCAGTATTTATCGTCGGCTTCAGCCTCGTCGAATTCATCGAACTGCTCAAAAATATCGTCACTTTCAGTTGTGACAGATTCGGTGGTCAAAGGTTTGCTTTCAGGGGTCTGGAAATCTATTATAACGTCCAGCCCAGTCGTGCCGCCGAGTTGTTGATCAACTAATTTCATTCCCTGGTAAATCTCAGTAGACTCTTTGAAGTAATCGATAAAACTGTTTTCAACAGTCAGTTTCGAGACACCAACGATACTGGTAATCAGCAGGATAGTGCTTATGCCGACGATCAGTGTGCCGTTTGATTCGGTAAATTTGGCCAGAGCGGCTGTAGTTGAAAAACCCCGGCGCCAGAGGCCTTTGGGCGTCTCTTTGGGGATCAAGATAAGTAAGGCGGGGAAAAGTAGAAAAGTTACGATCAGTGATACGATCAAGCCCATGATCATCATCCAGCCGAAAGTGCTAACCGGTAAGATACCAGAGAACAGTAATGATGCAAAACCTGCGATGGTGGTTAATACCGCGTAGACGCAAGGCTTTAGCTTAAGAGAAACGGTTTCAAGGATCATTTCTCGATTGGGGATTTGTGGATTCTTAACCAGCATCTCACGATAGCGAACTATCAGGTGAATAGTAATGGCCAGGGTCATGATCAATTGCAAAGAAATAAAATTGGATGAGATGACCGTCACTTCCCAGCCAAACCACCCTAATAGGCCGATCATGCAGATTACAGAGACCAAACAGCATAGCATCGGCAGGCATACCCAACGGATTCTTCCGAAGATGATGCCGAGCATAATGATCAGAAAAAGCATTATCCCCAAGCCGAACACCTTCAAGTCATTTTTGATAAATGTGATCATGTCGTCGGCGATCATACCGACGCCGCCAAGAAATAGTTCTGCATCGCCGCGATAATTATCGACGATAGTCCGTATTGCCTGGATGTCCTTGTGACGAAGATCCCTGACTTTGTCCCTATGCTCTCGAAATTGTTCAACGACCTGCTTGAATTCGATACGCTCTTGCGATGTCATTGTGCCGTTGTTTTTTTTCTGACGCAACTCGTTACGGCGACTAAGCAAATCCTGATAAACTTGATCTGTCGAGAAATTGATCAGTATAGCGGTTGTCTTCATGTCTGAACTGACCAGCAGGTCACGAAAGAGAGGACTGTCGCGAAGTTCTATCATGGCCAAATCCCTGTCAACCGCAGGCGATTGGAGAGTAGGCAGATCAGAAGTAAATTTATCGAGTGAAACCCGTGGACTCTCCATTAGAGGAACATCGAGAATAGAAACTACCGAGGAAACACGTTTTAAAAACTTGAGATCGTTTCTCAGCGTTCTTAGGTTGGCCAGCGTTTTCTCTGAGAACAGATCGTTTCTGGGAGAATATGTCAGAACCAGAAAGTTGTTCTTGGCATAACGGGAACTAATAATACGCGAGTAACGAAGATCGTCATCATTCTCCAGAACCAGCGTCTCAGACGAGGCATCAAGCCTGAAATCGTTCATGTGCATAGCCAGGGAAACGACCACTACAAGTATGCAGAGTATGGTTATTATGGGATGCCGAAGAACCATCCTGTCGAAAAAGAACTGTATTATTGAGTGGTGTTTGGCCATGATAGGGGTCAGTCCGTTGATTTTTTCTCTAACTGTGAAATAAGGTCGTTAATCGTGCTGTGACTGAGTGTATCATTGAATTGCGAGCGATAAGTCAATATGATGCTGACACCTTGTATTTCAACATCATAGACCTTCCAAAATTTGCCTACCTTGCGAAGCTTGTATAGTATGGTTATCTTTTTGTTGTTGGATGTCATCACCATCGGGATATGGGTAGTTTTCTTCTTTTTGATCACAGGCTTAAATGAAACTTTTTCATCCTTGTAGAGTACAATTTTTTCCCGATAAGTGTCTTTAAGACGTTCGACAAAAAATCGGCTGAACTTATCACTTTGAGCAGGCGTTAGTTTGGACCAGTGTGTTCTGCCCAATGTGAGTTTACACATCAGCGGGAAATCAAAGAGTGGGCTGACAATTTTTTCGATTATCCTCTCTTTGGCTTTCTGATTGATATCCCTGGTCTCAAGCACCTTGACAATTGCGTCCCACTTGACCTGTAAGAGTTCATTCGGGTCGTTCGGATCCTTGATAACATCTTCCCACTTGGCCCGCAAAAACTCGTTCGGGTCATTCGGATCTTTACCATCGGCCTTAACTACCTGACTGACAAGTAATAAAATAAAAAGAACAGGCCAAAGTTTTTTCAAGGTCTACCCCTTAATATAATATATGTATCCACGCCAACAACAATTTCCATTGTACTTTGGGCTTAGGATTAAGCAACATTTTTTCTGTAAATTCTTTTTTCTTTTGAATTAGCAGGTTCGTTTTCGTTCTCCATTTCCGTATTCATATTCAAATATCTTTTGCCAGC
>JBHPGW010000105.1:0-7436 GCA_042569785.1 Planctomycetota bacterium
GCAAAAAAGCGCAAAAATTTACAAAAATGCGCAAAAAAGGCGCTGTTTTTGGCAGAAATTTACAGAAAAGTGCTTGAAAAGTGTGGTTTTTTGCGTTTTTTTGCGCGCGTACAGATGATTGATTTTTCACCACTAAGACACTAAGGCCCTAAGTTCACGAAGAAAAAAAAGAATTAGCCACAGATTTCACAGATTTTTAAAAGAGGATTAACACGGATTTAAAAAAAATTGTAAATAGTAAAATCAAAGGTTGAATTATGGAGAAAAAGCGAACAATAATAGCCGGTGCATTATTAGGCGGTATAGGCGGTGCAATAGGAGGAGCAGTAGGCGGAGGCCTTGGCGGAAAGTTAGCGGAAGCCCTGTCCCTGCCAGACAACGTATTGGTCCATGGAATTACTGTGGGACTCTTAGCCGGAACAACCGTACTAACTGTAATCCTGATAATGTGGTGTTGTTGGAAGTGCCTAAAAAAATCCTCATCCAACAGGCAAAAGAAATGAAAAAACAACTTTAAATATCTGTCCCCTGATTTTACGTCAGGGGCTTGAAATATGGATATTCGATCAAAACCATTATATCGAACTAAACAACCCCCCCCGAATAAATCGGGGGGCTAACTAAAAAGATATCCCCTGATTTTACATCAGGGGCTTGTTTGGGGGGATGTAATTTACAATTTTCTATTGACGATTTACTATTGTTTTAAAATCTGTGTAAATCCGTGGTTAAAAAATGGATTCGGAGCCACGCAGGAATGACAAATATAATCCCCCAATTTTACATTGGGGGCTCGTCTGGTTTGGTGGGGGTGACAAACATTCGCGGGTATGACAGTGTGATAGGCGGATAAATATAAAAGACGTTCGGCGCAGGATAGTGTGTGAAAAATATCCCCACAGCGTAAAGCTGTGGGCTAATTATTTTAAACCCCTTGCAGTGCAAGGGGCTAACAAATTATATGATTGATTTTGGCGTTACAGAACGGAAACGGCGAAATTATCTTGCGGGCCAAACTGTGTATAAAAACCCCCGCAGGGTAAACCTGCGGGCTAACTATTGTTTGAATGGGAAAAGAGAATAAATAATGGGCAGGGTAAATATAAAAGACGTTGCCCGCAGGATACTGTGTGAAAAATATCCCCACAGCGTAAAGGGCGTGTTTTGGGGGGATGTAATTTACAATTTACGATTTACGATTGACGATTTTAGATTTTGGATTTGGTGGTTTGGTTTTTAGGTGGAAGTGTATTTTTTTTGAAGAGAGGAAAATGAGAAAACTAACCCCCTGCGGTGCAGGGGGCTAACAAAAAAATTCGTGTCAATCTGTGTTGATATGTGGTTACAAAAATAGTGAAGTAATGTTTTTTATCCCGTCGCTTGCGCTCTGGGCTTTTTAAATCCTCTCTATGATCTCTGTGGTTAAAAAAAATGGATTCCTGCTTTCGCAGGAATGACAGGGGGTGATTAATTTTTTTTAGTTTTAGTTTTACTTTTTGGGTGTTTGGTTTTAGGCTATTGGGATGATTATTCATTACAAGAACAAGCGTTTGGAAAATATTCTTATCGCTGTTAATGTTTTGGTGGCTGGTTTCGTCGCGGCTTCGTTTGTTATGCTGTTTGGTTTCGATGAGCCATTGCTGCCGAGATATATTCTCTATACCGTACAGGCGGCTCTGCTGTGTGTGTTCATCGTCGAGAAGCTGCTGCGTATGTTCAATAGTTTTTCAACGAAGGAATTTCTGCGGGCAAACTGGTTTGAAATTCCGCTATTGCTCGGGCTTATCGTCGCGGTCTTCGGGGCAGGTCGATGGTTCGCCAAAGAAGACTATGTTGTGATCAGACAGGTTTCGATAGGGATATATCTTGTTCTGCAGGTGGTTATCAAGGTATGCAGAACCGTAGTCAACCTTGCGGCGTCAGGAAAGAATCCGATGCAGACACTTATCGCAAGTTTCCTGGTGCTGATACTGGTAGGAGCTGGGCTGCTGACCTTACCCAGGGCATCGGCTGTCGGCGGCCGTGTGAGTTTTGTCGACTCTGTATTCACCGCTACCAGCGCCGTCTGTGTGACCGGGCTTGTCGTAAGGGATACGGGCAATGATTTCAGCCTGATGGGGCAGGTCATAATACTGTCACTGATCCAGCTTGGCGGGCTTGGTATAGTTGTCTTCGGTGCGGTCTTTGCTCTTCTGTTAGGACAGGCACTTAGCCTGAGCGAATCGGTTGCGATGCAGGATATGCTCAATGCGCGGACACTGAGCCAGATCGGCAAAATAATCGTATTTATTTTTATCACGACTATCGTCGTCGAAGCTATTGGCGCGTTAAGTATGCTGGGTATGTGGGATGATGTCCCCGGGCAAGTGACTAATATCCATCAGCAGTGGTATTACAGCATCTTCCATTCGATCAGCGCTTTTTGTAATGCCGGTTTCTGCCTGTTTACAAACAGCTTCGTCAGTTACAACAAAAGCTGGAACATCTACGCTGTCATTTGTCCGTTGATAATCTTAGGCGGCCTGGGCTTTGGCGTACTGTACGATCTGGTTAATATCGTCATTGACAGGGTAAAATGTTTTTTCAAATGGCAATTCAATAAGCAGTACCGCCTCAGTCAACAGGCACCGAAGCGAATGCATCTGCAGAGTAAAATAGTTCTTAGCGTAAGTGCTCTGCTGATCGTTTTAGGGGCGGCGGCTATCTTTCTGCTTGAACATTATTCTGTTGGCGGTAAGGGGGAGACTTCTATTCTCGGTGCCTTGTTCCAGTCGATCACGGCCAGAACGGCTGGGTTTAATACGGTTAACGTCGCGGAGATGTCGACGTCGAGCAGGTTCGTTTTGATACTGCTGATGTTCGTAGGCGGCTCACCTGGTTCGACTGCGGGCGGGATTAAAACCGTTACCCTGGCGGTGGTGGTTATCAGCGCTGTCGCGACGCTGCGGAAACGCCCGGAAGTGGAAATGTTCAGCAGGTCGGTTCGGCTGGTGGTTGTGGGCAGGGCGATCACGATAACGCTTTTGTTCGTGGCGGTTTTGTTTACTGCGTCACTGGCTTTGAGCTTTACCGAGAGCGGTAATGAATCGGCTGCAATGTCAGATGTGTTCTTCGAGGCGGCTTCTGCATTGGGTACTGTAGGGCTATCGACTGGGATCACAAGTTCTTTGACAACGGCGGGGAAATTGATTATCGTTATGGTGATGCTTATTGGACGATTGGGGCCATTGACGTTGTTGGCGGCGTTGACGTTTAACTTGAAGCCGGCCAGATACAATTATCCGCAAGAGGCAGTGATAGTAGGTTAAGCACCGAGATACAAGATACGAGATACGAGATACGAGATACTAAATTAATACGGGAGTTAATATTATGAGGCGTTTTGCTGTAATAGGATTGGGCCGATTCGGCAAAAAACTGGCTATCGCACTGGCAATGAGCGGGGCTGAGGTTATCGCGATCGACAAGAACCGTGACCAGATAGAACTGATCCGCGACCAGGTATCGCACGCGGTCAGACTCGACAGTACCGACGAAGAGGCACTGAAAGCTCAGGGTATCGATAAGGTCGATGTGGCTATCATCGGTATAGGCCAGGGGACAGGCAGGGGGTTCGAGTCGGCGATATTGACCGTTGTGAACCTTAAGCAAATGGGGGTTGATCAGATTTTCGCCAGGAGCGAAGATCTGATAGCCGGCGAAGTCTTCTCGAAAGTCGGGGCTACGGAAGTTATTTATCCGGAGGTTGAATCGGCGCAGAGGTGGGCGTACAAACTTATCGCTCCGCAGATCGGCGAAAAGATCGACTTCGCGCCGGGGTATAGCCTTGCGCGTATTAAATCACCGGCGAGTTTTGACGGCAAAACCGTTATGGATCTGCAGTTAAGGCAGAAATATCACGTTAACCTTGTCGCGATCAAACGTGACGAACTCAGCAAAACCAAAAAAAGCGAGAAGGGCGATAAAGGCGGCATCATAAACGTCCCAATGCCGAACACTCTTATCTACAAAGACGACATCCTGATGGTAGCAGGCTCCGACGCTGACCTGGCACAACTGCCACAGGAATAATAAGCGATGTTGTTGTGGGGTTAGAAAGGCTTGATTGAGTAGGTAGGGGTATGGGGAATGTCATATTGTGCAAATAGGGGATATTGCGATGAAACGAATTTGCAAATTTTTGCTGTTGGTTCCCTTCTTTTTTTTGCCCACGGGTCTGGCTGCTGAGCAGGAGCCGGTGATTTTGCCGGATGCTATAGAAAAGACATTTTCTGTGCTGGCCGATCCCAATAGTGAGTTTGATGAGCGGACTGTTTGCGGTACGTTTGCTAAATTTGTTCCTGCTCCTGTGATCTCTGCCATGGAAGCGATGGTTACTGCAGTTGATAGAGTGCGCAATAAAGACCGCAAGGTGGTAGTAGCCCGGCTTAAAGTCGTGTTGGAATCGGCGCATCCGGTAGTTAGGAAGCGAGCGGCTTTGATGCTCGATTGTGTTGGTGATAAAAGCGGTGTTGAAGTGATGATCGCTGATATGGGTGCTGAAGATTCCAACGATATAATCATGGCGATAGAGGCATTGCGAGTTATAAAGGATTCCAGGGCAATTCCTGCCTTGATCGAAGCTGTCGATGACCCTGAGCCATACATCAGGGTAATAGCGATTGACTCGCTGGTTGAGTTGCGGGCGAGGGAAGCTTTTGATGTTGTCGCCAAGCATCTCGAAGATAATGAATTACAAAACAGGACCAAAGTTCCATCATCTCCGGCGCAATCAGCGTGCAAGGCGATAATCGAGTGGGAGCGTGCCGAGACAACCGGGCTGCTTATAAAGGCTCTCGATAATGAACAGACAAAACAGCTGGCCTCTAAGGCGTTGGGTAAAATAACAAGGTTAGAATTTGGCAGCGAGATAGAGCAGTGGAAGAATTGGTGGCAGATAGAAAATATCGACGGTAAAAATATTGTTATTCGGGTGTATGAAAATTGGCAGGGGGAACCGGAGGCATTTAAAACGGTAACTGTTAAGATCGCTGACAGGAAACCGGTTCTTAAGTCACTGAAAATTAATAAATCAGTTGTTATAGCGATTCTTGCTGATGACCAGAAAGATAAAGTTGTTAGAAAAGCGATCGGCAATCGTATTTACGCCTCGCTTTATAAAGATATGGGATTTCAACTGCCGCGTTACCGTTTGGACCGCGAACCGCAGTGGTGGTGGACCTTCAAGGATGCTCTCGGCAATCCTTTCGATGAAGGGGTGGTTGATATTTTTCTGAGCAGACGTGTATCGCAGGGGAAAGATATTCGAATACTGGCTAAGAGTGTGGAGCTTTCCGGGTCTAACCGTTTGCCAATACCCCGCTGTATCGGTACTCTGGGGCAGTTTTCCGCTGTAGTTTCGCGTCCGGATTATGGCATTGTGCCAGTTGAACATCTGTCGGGCAGCAGAGATGCAACGATCGATCTGCCGCTGGTTGACATGACAACAAAAGCGGGCGAGCGTGCGATATGGGGATTTATTATAGATAGTCAGGGTAATCCAATAAGCGGGGCATCAATCACATGTAGTGTAGTTCGCGGCTTGGGAGACGCGCATATGCGTTCGATTAAGGGGTGGGATTATGCTGTACTGAGTGACGAACAGGGTTACTTTAGTTACTATCTGCCTGCCGAACGAAAGGCTCTTATCCCGCCAAATGCGCAATATCAAGTCCGCGTTGACGCACCGGATTCTCATGGTCTTTTGCCGTATGAAGTTAAAGTTCCCAACGGAGAGGAAACCACGATCATTATGGGGTATGAAGGGTATTTTAGGACGTTTGTGTTCGAAGATGCGAACGGCCCTATTACTGATTCAGATAAATTGAAACGGACCTATATACAAATCACACAAAAGAACAAATCGCCGCAGAGTCTTCGGTATCGACATTGGAAAAACGGTTTGAGTTTTCCGCTTGGAAAATACGAGGCTGTAACTTCTGATGGCCAGGGACATCGAATTGAATTTGAGCCGATAGAGGTGACGCAAGAGTCTCCGGAGGAACTGGTTTTCATTTTGCCGCCGAGCACTGACAGCGATATCGACTTTGTTTATTACGGCCAGGTGGTTGACGGTATTACCAGTGAGCCGATGGAAGGAGCGTTTGTTTTTTGTAAACAAACTGGCGAGATGGGTAATTTCTCACAGGTAAGCCCAGAGCAGTGGGATGCTCTGCACGAACTGGGGGATAATCCTTCGGTAGATGAGCCTGCTCTGGATCCATTTAAAAATATCTGTGGTATTAAAAAGATCACCCGCAGTGATCAGAGGGGTAATTTTGAGATAGGGATCAGGGAGAAATTTTATAGCTTCATAATCATCGAGCAGGATTATCTCGGCATCGAACGCCAAACGTATGGCCTTAAAGTCGATGGAGACAGTGATGTAGACATTGGGGCTATTAAACTGTTTCCCGCTGCTACGGTTAAGGTCGAGTCCACTATTGAGACCGTACCCCAATGGCTTATCGATACGCAGGGCAATCCAGTCTGGGTAAAGGAACTTTTAACGATCAACGGGTGGAATAGGATAGATTTTACGGTGCATTATAAATACCTCAGACCCAAATTTGCTCAGAGTTTTCATGTTCCGGCTGGTATCGACCTTCGTGTACATTTCTCGGCAGCGGGGAAATGGTGTCCGGTTACAGAAACGATCAATCTTCGACAAGGCCAAACGCTTGACCTTGGCGAATTGAACTTTAAGCCAATGATAGAGGTTTGTGTAAAAGTAGTGGATTCTGCTGGTGAGCCGGTCGAGGGCATTCCGGTTAGCAAAGCAACGCAGTATACTGGTGGGGGGCCGGGAGTCATTACTGATGAAGATGGCAGGGTCTGTTTTAAAGTTGCGCCATATTCGATTGGCAAGTTTCGCGTTACATTTATGGAATACAATGAAGAAACGAAAGAAGAAATCGATTTGCACGAAACCCTGCCTTACGAAATAGGCGGCGAAGAAAGCGAAGGCTTTGAATTTACGCTGCCGCTTTCAGACGAGATCATTTATCAGTTTCTCAAGTCTTAGAACCCCCCGTATGTGGATAGTAAGATATGTAATTTGACAGGAGTTGTACTTTTCGAGAAAGTTCTTATTACACAAGTAGTTACGAAAAATGCTTTGCAAGACGAAAATGTTTGGTTTATAATGGAACCGTAATACTAAAATAGAGGATTTTATGTCTGAAGTTGTAGGTAACTCAAAATGTAAACTGCCTGTGAGCATATATTTTGTTTGGCAGTGGTGGCAGGAGCAGTATCAGAAAAATCATGTTCGTCCCGAGACGATCGATATGGCCTGGCTCGATGAAAGCTATCTTGGCCGTCAAAAACTCCTGTACAAACACTGTTATGAGGCCATCCCTCAAGTACAAAATAATTTTTTTCTTACATTTCTATAG
>JBHPGW010000106.1:0-7059 GCA_042569785.1 Planctomycetota bacterium
AAGAAAAGGATGGCTATTTGGAGTACTGCTTGTTCTCATCCCCAATTCTTTCTTAGCTGTTTTTATGTTTATAAGTCTATCTGGAAGATCGCTCACGTCTTCAGGAAGTATCTGGTTGCAACATAGCATTATGGACATTAGCATCTGGGCTGCGATTCAATTGGTCCCCTGTTTAATGGGCGGACTTCTGGGGGAAAAGATGGCCAATAGCGAATTAGATGAACCGTTATTATATGACGAATATGAGTCGACTAACAAACTCGAAAGATTGGGTTTAGTAAATTTCTACTTTGGTGGCGGGTGGCGGTCGGTTCTTGTTATTCCTTTCTTGGCATTATGTCTTTACTTATTCGTCTATTATGTCGGTGATGCTTTTCTACTTTTGAAATGGTCAACCATTGGAGCAATATACATTCTGGTCCATCCCAGCCTTTGGCTATTCTGGTACATATTTCCTATCTGGGAGTTGCTCTTTGGCTTGCTATTTACTGCGATTGTTCTACCGCTATATGCCCCTCTGTGGGTTTATGGATTAGCAATCATGCAGACATCAAGAGGTAAAAAGGTTTTTCAATTGACAGGATTGTTTCTGGCAGTTGTCGTGGGAACTTTATTAGCTAGCTGGCTGGGTCATAAACCGATTATATGGTCTCTAAATAGCGTTACTTCGAGAGGAGTTAGCGTCTGGCCAATCCTGCTTGACAAAGAAACAGCTCCAGTGACTTATCACAGGCTTGCTCTTGTCCATAAAGAAATGGGTAAGGATGAAAAGTCTGCAAAGGAATTTAAGAAAGCATATATTTCATATTGCGACCTTGGGAGAAACCTTATTAGGAGAAAATCTTATTTTGGTGCCATCGATACTTATGAGCGTGCTATTAGTATTTATCCTAAGGAGAGCGAACCTCATTACAAATTAGGGATTGCTTATTATATGCTGGGTGTGTATGAATCGGCTATAATGGAATATAATAAAGCTTTGGTCAACCAGCCTGGGAATTTTGCCATCAATGTTAATCTTGCTTTAGCTTATGAAAAAATAAACGCAGATAAAGCGATCGAACAGTGGGGAAAATCTATAGCTATAGCAGAATCTTCTTCTGTTCCTGAGGAGATCACATCTTGGCTTTATGATTATGTCTACAATCAGGGCAAAGTAGGTTTAACCATGGAATTGGAATCTTATTTCAATAAACTTGAATTGTAAGTTATGTGATTGTGAGCTTACATCATGGCGTTGCAGGCTTACAACATGGCATTGTAAGTTTACATCGTGGCGTTGTAAACGGGCAAGAAGACGTGTAAGTCGTTAAATAAAAGGCAGTTAGGCGAATGAACAAGAAGATACGGCAACTTCTTATACAAAGACCAGCAGTCTGTGTTTGTCGTTTTGTGCAGACTGTATAATCATTGTTATTGGAGTGACAAGAAAATGACCTCTCCTTATGAAAGTGGCTTCGTAAATAACATGTTTCAACAGTTGGATACTGACAGTTCGCTATGCGTTCTTAGTCTCTGCTTGGCCTCACATGACATAGCGCTTCATCACAAGCTTATCAACAACAGCGAAGCTGGAGAAAAAAACTACCACTTTGCAGTATCGCTATCCATTTTGCGTGAAATCGCCAAGATGGTCAAAATGGACGACAAACTTGCTTTCGCAACGCGTTTCTCCCAAGAGACAAAAGACTTGCTTCAGGATCTTAAAAAAGAATTGCAACCCTTTGAAGCCGATTCTTTGATAGGAGGAACACTTAAGCCTATCCGTGACATCACATTTCATTATGATTTTACCAAGGCCAATAAAGAAAGAACATCTCAGTTACTTGACGAAATCAAAACTGAACCTGAATTGAAAGTGAGAGCAACTAGTGGCGACAATTCCATTCTTCGTTACAGGTATACATTTGCGGACGCATTTAGAAGCAAGTTAGTGGAGACTTATCTTACGACAGATTTAGTGAGCAAGATCACTGTAGCCACATTCAATGTCATTGCTTTCACGGATTCCCTATTGTATGATTTGGCGTCATAAAACTATAACATCCGGCAATTGCGTGGTAAAATCAGCCGTTATGTTCCGCTCTTGATACCGAAAGGCAAAAGGAACAGAGAAAACAAATTAAACCTGAATGAAGGAACCATATTATGTCTACCCAACATAAACAAATCAGTATCATGCCCTGCCTTGATATGCAAAATGGCCGGGTGGTTAAAGGCGTGCATTTTATCGATATTCGTGATGCCGGCGACCCCGTTGAGTGCGCCAAAGCCTATTGCCAGGCTGGAGCCGATGAGATCGCGCTGCTGGACATTACCGCGACCGTTGAAAATCGACCAACCATGCTCGAAGTTGTCAAAAACGTGGCTGAAGTTACAACGATCCCGTTTACCGTTGGCGGCGGTATCGCTGATGTCGCTTCGGCGGCAGCGGTACTCCAGGCCGGAGCAAACAAAATATCAACCAGCAGTGCCGCTTTTCGAGAGCCGAAGATCATCGGAGAAATGGTAGCTGAATTCGGCCCGGAAAAGGTTACTGTTGCTATAGATGTCGATATTAACGAATCGATGCCGTCCGGCTATGAAGTCTATATCGATGGCGGACGAACACCTACAGGTGCTGATGCTGTAGAGTGGGCAAAAAAAGTCGATGGTTTCGGCGTGCCTGTAATACTCCCAACCAGCAAAGCTGGCGACGGCGCCAAAACAGGATACGACCTTCCGGTCATCAAGGCGATGGCAGGTGCATGTTCAGCCGAGATCGTAGCATCCGGAGGAGCCGGAAAAATGGAACATTTCTACGAAGCCGCCCAGGCAGGAGCCACAGTTCTGCTCGCCGCTTCAGTATTTCATTTTCGCATGATCGACATACCAGAATTGAAAACCTACCTGCAAAATCGCGGCCTAACCGTCAAGTAAACCATCCCTGTTACCCAAACAAAATTTCAGTTAGCCCCCTGCACCGCAGGATTAATAAGATTGATATGGATTTTTAAGACAATAATCAATAGGCAATAGAAAATAGTAAATTTAAAAGGCTCGTCCAATCTCTTTTATTAAATAATAGTTAGCCCGCAGGTTTACCCTGCGGGGGTTTTATACACAGTTTTTTTACTACTACGCAATACCCATCACGCAATACGAATCACACCGTCGCCCATATCTGTTTCTCCTTTTTCTTTCTGCATCTAACAATAATTATACAGCCTATATAACATGTTCCCGTTGGTTCTTTACATTGTACCGGTTAGCCAATTCCGGGTAAATATGAAAAGATCATTGAAATCAACGGTACCAAACTGGTTAAGGTCTGCACCTTCGCAATTGTTTGAACTGCCGCAATTATCATCCATCCAATAGTCTGCAAAGAATGCAAAATCGATAAAATCTACATCACCATCTGGTTCAAAGTCACCAGGAATACCTTGGAATTCGTATGCTCCCATATCCACGATAGGAGGTGTTCCAACACCGGTATCAAGTGTAGCAATGTCATCATAGAATCTTGGATTATAATCGAGGTCAAATGGCGTAGGTTCTGTTGTATCGTTATCTCCGTCAAGATCCACTGTATCAGACGGAACAGAAGTGTTATCTGCTGCATCTATACAGGGTGAGCCGTCAGAAAGGCGCAAATTCCCAAAATCATCATTATCACCCACACCCCAACCATCACCGCCGTGATAAGGATTACGTATAAACAATGGATTTAAGACAATATTACCTGCACCTGCCCAGTCGCCTTGAATACAACTGTAATTGACTGCGGCGGTACTATTATAAATCGCATATATTTGTGCACCGGTACCTGTATTCCCCCAGAGAATGCAGTTGGATGCCACAAGGCTGCTTGCATCTCGGCAGTATATACCGCCACCATAGCCAGCTGAGTTTCCGCTTAATGTGCAGTTAGTCAATGTGGCACTACTTTCTTTATTGAACATTCCACCCCCGTTGCTGTTAGCGGCATTGCCACTAAACAAACAGTTAGTCAACGCTGGGCTGCTGTAGGAGTGATTAAAGACACCGCCCCCTTGATTGTCAGCCAAGTTTCCGTTAAATGCGCAGTTAGTAATTATTGGACTACTCCAGTAGTTACATATTCCACCTCCGTCACGGCCAGCCGAATTCTCACTAAATGTGCAGCACACCAGCATTGGACCGCTCCCGCTATCGTAATTGTACATCCCCCCACCGTCATTGCCAGCCGAGTTTTCGTTGAACGTGCAATTTGTCAGCGTCGAATCAGTAGTGGAACCATAGTTGTGTATTCCGCCTCCTTCCTCGCCAGCGAAATTACTACTGAATGTGCAGTTAGTCAGTTTCATACTGCAATAGTTGTTGTCCATTCCTCCACCATATCGGTTAAATGCAGAATTACCACTGAACGTACAGTCAGTTAGTATTAGGTTGCAATCGTAATTATACATTCCCCCGCCGTCTCGGTCAGTTGAATTGTTACTAAAAGTACAATTTATTAACGTCAAGTTGCTACAGGACCGGTTATTCATTCCCCCTCCGTCGTGATTGGTTGTCGAGTTTGTGTTAAACACACAGTTGGTCAGTGTTGAACTACATTCATAATTATATATCCCACCGCCCCTATTATTAGTGGTCCAGTTATCTGTAAAAGTACAATCTGTTAGCGTAGTAATATTGTGAAAATTGTAGATTCCACCGCCACCATTTAAGGCAAAGTTTTCATTGAATGTGCAACTGATTAGCGTTGGATTACAGTTGTCGTAATTATACATACCGCCGCCTCCCCAACTGGTGCTTGAGTTGGCTTGGAAGGTACAGTTGGTCAAAGTTGGGCTGCTGCTATTTGTGTTACACATTCCACCACCATCACCATTGGCAGAGTTACCTACAAATCTACACTGGGTAAGATTTGGATTGCTGCTAAAATCATTATATATTCCACCACCCTCACTGGATACCACATTTTCATTGAAAGTACAGTTAATCATTGTAGGGCTGCCGCCAGAATTGTACATCCCACCGCCACAGTCACCCGTTGAAAAACCACCGTTACCATTGCCTCTACTGATAGTAAAGCCGTCAAGGACCGCTGTTGTATTAGTGCCGCTGCCCGTTACCACATGGTAGCTGTTCTCGCCATAATTAGCAAAATCAGGGCCATCGTTACTGTTAAGATCACCGCTGAGTGTTGATTTATAAGTATTTGGATCCCGACTTTCCCACGCTCCACCCCCCGAGGGGAAACCGCCGTAGATAGCCACGCCATTTTTGAGTTGAAACGTTTCTGTTCGGTCACCAGGTGTGACACTACCGCCTTGATCTGGTTTGTAAGTACCCTCTGCTACCCAAATCTCATCACCACTTGACACAACAGCTAATGCGTCCTGTAAGTACTTGTATGGGCTTACCCAACTAGCCCCAGAGCCTCCTGGCGAAGCACCAGCATCTACGTACTTAATTTGTCCTCCAAATGTAGCGCATGCCATCCCCACCAAACATACTAACGTTGTCAAGCCAATCTTAAAAGCTGTTTTCATATCACCCTACCTCTCAATATCTGCACGACCTTACTAATTGACAATTTTTGTGTCGGTCTCAACAATTTGTCCTTCGTTGAAAATGACCCTCAATGATGCTGAATTGTTCGTCTCATCCGATTCCTTGACCTTATCATAGGGGTCAAGGACTACAAAAATCTCATTTACACCTTCTTTCAGTGCAAAAGGCACAGTACTTTCTCTCCAGACATCTCCCGGTTCAATCGGGCCAGCATGGTGTATTTTCGGCTCTACTTGTTCAGGATTGCCGTGATAGAAATTAACGGGAAATTCAGGGCTGATAACCTTGCCTTGGTTTAGGATAGATACAACGACAAAATAGAGTTCACCATCAGGCTGTGGCTGGATATTAAAACCGTTCTTTGCTATGGCTAAATCGATGCTCTGCTTCTTATCAACAACACTCACCATTAGCATGAAAATTATTGCGATAACGATAATTACAACAGCGATCAGACCGCTCCACCACAAATTTTTATGCTGGCTTTTTTGATTAGATGGCACACCGTTTGAAGTAAGCAGTTCAGCGTATTCAGCCGCAGGGCCCATTTCAGAGATAATGCTTTCCATGTTTTTACAGGTCCGCTCATTAGGTTCAAGTGCCGCTAATCGCTGATCCAAGTGGGATTGTACATCTTCAAGCACTTCGGCCATATGAGGATGTTTGACCAATGACAGGTTTTTTTCCACCTTTTTGAGGTATTGGTTTTTAAGAGTTTCCCAGGCATTGCTTTCTAAGTTCATTTATAGGTTCCTTTCCTGAAATTCAGGATTGTTTTATTTATTCTATCCCAATGTACATTCATCTCCGCAAGCGTCTTTCGGCCTACTTCGGTAAGTTTGAAATATTTTCTTGGAGGCCCCTCAAGAGAAGATTTAGTACGGCTTGTTACCAGTCCATCTGCTTTTAGACGGGCTAAAATTGGGTAAATATTGCCTTCATGAATCCTCAGTCCTTGGCTTTGTTTAAGGATCTGAACTATCTCGTAGCCATGAAGCTTATTATGCTCCAGCAGATTCAAGATTGCAATATCCAACAATCCCTTTCGGAGTTGAGCTTGCCAATTATCGAGATCCAATACTCACCTCTCTTTCGGAGAATACACAGCCCTAAATTGGTTTCCACTATAGTATATAGCACTGTACCGAAGATGTCAAATACTAATTTTAAGTTTTTTAAAAAAAGTTGGGAATTAGGTGTCCGGTACGAATGGCGGTTGCTTAAGCAAAAAACCTTGTTATTTTGCGTTTATTCAAGTGTTTTGCCGGGACTGTCGAAAAAGTCCCACTGTCCCGAATGGCGGTTATCGTCTCGAGCAGAGCCGCAAACGCTTAGCCGAAAAGAAGAAGTTAGCGAAGTAAGATTGAAACTTGACAGCCGGAGTGATCCTGGCTATATAGGGAATAGGTGGTACATTTTTGCTCCGCCGTTTACACAAGATGATGCAGAAAAGTTTAAGCAGCGTTTAGAGCATTTTAATATTTTCTGTTCGCATTTAGGCCGTCGTGAGGACAAGGC
>JBHPGW010000107.1:0-6753 GCA_042569785.1 Planctomycetota bacterium
GAGGAAAAAATGAGAAGTATATCAATTCTTGTATTAGTGGTTGTGTGTGTAATGGCAGTAACTAATATTGCTTCAGCTACTACCGTAAGAGGTATTGAAATGGAGTTTGTAACTATCGGCAATGCTGGTAATGTGGGGGATATCAGAACCGAAGCTAATCCATATGGTTGCGGTGCTGTTGATTATGAATATCAAATCGGCAAGTATGAAATAACCAACGAGCAGTGGAACGCCTTTGTTGACGCGGCGGGTGTCCCGACCGGCACAGATGGCGGCTATGACCGAAGTGCCTACTGGATCGGTGAGCAGCAGCCTACAAATGTACTAAGCTGGTTTGAGGCAGCCCAGTTCTGCAATTACCTTACAACCGGCGATAAGAGCCAGGGTGTTTATCAATTCAGCGGTGATAATGACAACCCCGGTGATTTTCTGAGTATTCTCGACCACGAAAACGCTGGGACTATCTATGGAGCTGCATATTTTCTGCCTACCGAAGATGAGTGGTACAAGGCTGCGTATTATACCGGTAGTGGATATTCAACCTATGCCAATGGAACAAATATCGCACCGATTGCAGGTGTTGAGACAAATTATGATCAAGTTCTCCCACCCGATGGTCCCTGGGATATCGGCACCGGCATAATAGAACAGAACGGCACTTTCGATATGATGGGTAATGTGTGGGAATGGAACGAAGCGATAACAGCTACATCTGGATTCTCTCGCGGCGTGCGTGGCGGCTCGTACAGACACTACGACTATCACCTTGCTTCATCCTACAGGGGTGACGCTACGCCGGGCACCCAAAATGGCAGCACAGGATTTCGTGTTGCCTGTATTATATTGACGGAGCCTCCTATAGCTGATGCCGGTCTTAATCAGACGGCGACTGATACCGATGATAACGGCAGTGAAGATGTAACGCTTGATGGTTCCGGTTCGTCTGATAGTGATGGAACTATCGTAAGCTGGGAATGGGCAGATAACCTCGGTGATACTATACCGAATGTTGTAAGTCCAACAGCTTCGCTTTCTATTGGCATACACATTATTACGCTTACCGTTACCGATGATGATGGTCTAACGGATACCGATACGGTAACTGTTACAGTTAGGCCTCATTCAGTACTACAAGCAGGGGCAATGGTGGGATGGGGATTGGATCATGCCGGTCAGGCGACACCACCGGAAGGGAATGATCATGTTGCTATTGCAGGAGGAGCTTATCATAGTATCGCCTTAAAAAGTGATGGTTCCATAGCCGGATGGGGATTGAATGATTTTGGCCAGGCGACACCACCGGCAGGAAATGATTACGTTGCTATTGCAGCAGGAACTCATCATAATATCGCCTTAAAAAACGATGGTTCACTATTCGGATGGGGAAGAGATCATGTTGGCCAGATAAGTAATACTCCTTCAGGGAATGATTATGTTGCTATTGCAGCAGGAGGTTATTACTGTATCGCCTTAAAAAACGATGGTTCCATAGTCGGATGGGGTGTTGATTCTTCTGGCCAGGCGAGTCCCCCGGCAGGGGATTATGTTGCTATTTCAGCAGGTGGTGCTCACGGTATCGCCTTAAAAAGCGATGGTTCCATAGTCGGATGGGGTAACAATAAATATGGCCAGCTAAATAATCCTCCATTAGGAAATGATTATGTTGCTATTGCAGCAGGAGGTTATCACGGTATCGCCTTAAAAAATGATGGTTCCATAGTCGGATGGGGTTGGAACAACTATGGTCAATGCGATGTACCGGTGGGTAATGATTTTATTGCTGTTGCAGCAGGATATTATTATAGTATCGCCTTAAAAAGTGATGGTTCAATTATATCATGGGGAGCCGATGGTCAAGGGCAGATCAGCAATACTCCAATTGGAACGGATTTTGTTGTAATTGCAGCAGGACGTTATCACAGTCTGGCCATCGTTGTTGAACTCAACCCGCCGGATGCTAATGCCAACGGCCCTTATACCGTCTTTGTTGGTGATACGCTTACTTTAGATGCTAATGGTTCAACTGATGCCGATGATGATATTGTTTCGTTTATGTGGGATTTGGACGATGATGGAGTTTTTGAAACGGATGCGGGCGGGCAGGCTGTTTATGATGTTAACTACGCATACTTGGAATCGCTTGAACTTCTTATCAATCATACATATACTATCCACCTGAAAGTAACCGATAGTGATGGCCAAAGCGACACAGCCGACAGCACTCTTACTATCGTTCCCAAACCGGCGGTCAAGGTTGCAGTTGATATAAAGCCAGGCGGTTGTCCTAATCCAGTTAATGTTAAAAGTTCCGGCGTTTTGCCTGTAGCTATTTTAGGCTCAGTGGACGTTAATGTATATGATATTGACCCCACTTCTATTCGGCTGGCCGGTGTCGAGTCACTTCGCAGTGGTTATGAAGATGTAGCCACGCCGATATTTGATGCCAATGATTGTAATTGTATCGAAGCTGGCCCTGATGGTTTGATCGACCTTACTTTGAAGTTTGAGACTCAAGCAATTGTAAAGGCCATTGGTGACGTTAATCACGGTGACATATTGGAGTTGGAGCTTACCGGCATTTTATACGACCCCGTACCTTACGAGACACCTATTGAGGGACAAGACTGCATATTGATTAAGGGAAGGCATAGAGCTCGCAACAGAGCCGATATCAACAAAGACGGCGTTGTCGATAGTGTTGATTTTGCGATACTCGGCGTAAACTGGTTGCAATCGACAGAGGATTAACCCCCTCGGCCTCGGTGCATTGATGTTGAGGAAGAGAGAGTTTTCTAAGCGTGACGATAAGTTAGTTGATAAACAGGCTGGGCGGTTTTGTCCGGCCTTTTTTTTGTTTTGTACCCTGGAAATACCGGCAAGTGGGGTAGGGGGCTAACTAAATTTTAAAACCCCCACAGGATAAACCTGTGGGCTAACTAAATAACTTGTCTTTTTTTGGTGGGTGTTCAATTATTCGACGTTTTGCGGTTTAGGCGGGAGTGTTTTTATTAAAAAACTTGTTTTTTGGGCTGATATTGGGTATTTGGGTTGTACGGTATGGGATTTGCTGTATGTTACTGCATGAGACAATATAGGAAAAAATTTGTTCTGATTTTGGTTGTAACTTTATGTTTGGCAGGGGTTTGTGCGGTATCGGGGGCGGAAAAGGCAGGTGAGGCTAAGCCTTTATTTGCTGATAAAGGGGCTTTATTTGCTAATGAGCCTAATTTGGCGGTCAGTTCGGCAGATGAATTCAGCAGTCGGGGGATGTTTTTTCGGATGATGCTGACGGTTGTTTTTGTCATAATTCTCGGTATAGGCGCGGTTTACGTTTCTAAGAAGTTCCTGCCCAAATTGACCCACCCGAGCGGCAAAAGGGTTCGCGTAATCGAGACCACTCACCTTGGCCCTCGCAAAACGGTTCATCTGCTGCAGATAGACGACAAGCAAATCCTGATAGGCAGCACAAGTGATAGTATTACCAAATTAGCGGATGTAAACGTAAGCATCGCCCAATCGCAAGGCCAGTAAGGATTTAGATGCCTCTTAAACTTATAAAAATATTGTTTTTGGTATTCATAGCGTTATCAACAGCTGGTATAAGCCATGGCGCCGAAGGTGACAGCGATTCGGTTGGGAATGATCTAAGCTCACTTCCAAGCGTTGGCGATTTGATGACTCTTATCGACAAATCAGCCGCTGGTGACGAAGCCGAGGGCAAGGACTGGTCGACACCAGTCAAACTTGTGATCATCTTCAGCGGCCTGGCGATCCTGCCGAGTCTTCTGGTAATGATGACCTCGTTCACGAGGATAATTATTGTGCTGTCATTTGTTCGGCGTGCGCTGTCGACCCAGAGTATCCCGCCAACCATCGCGATCGTAGGTTTGGCTTTGTTTTTGACACTGTTTACAATGGCTCCTACTTTTGTGAAAATAAATAGCGATAGTATCGCGCCTTACCTGGCCGATGAAATTGATTTTGAGACGGCCGGGGCCAGAGCAGGTGACAGTATCAAGGAATTCATGCTCAGGCAATGCCGAGAATCCGATCTGTCTCTTTTTGTTCAGATGGCTAAGATAGAGGCTCCGGCAAGCGCGATGGATGTTGGGATGCATATAGTGATACCCGCGTTTATAATAAGTGAGTTTCGTACAGCCTTTGAGATAGGCTGTCTTTTGTTCATACCATTTTTGGTGATCGATCTTGTTATCGCCAGTGTTTTGCTTAGCGCCGGCATGATGATGCTTCCGCCGGTAATGATCTCCCTGCCGTTTAAGTTGATCCTGTTCATTCTTGTTGACGGCTGGGGTATGTTGGCGAAAAGTCTTAGTCTTGGTTTCAGTTAATGCAAGTGTATTTATTTGAGGGCTTAACGTATGGATAGCAGCTTTGTTATTTATCTCGGCAGGCAGAGTCTTGAAACGGCCATGCTTGTTTCGATGCCGATCCTGCTTACGTGCATTGTCGTCGGTGTAGTGGTGACACTGTTTCAAGCGGTTACATCGATACGCGATATGTCTTTGACGGTGGTACCGAAACTTTTGGCGGTTGGTTTGGTAACTTTACTTTTCGGTAACTGGATGCTGAACACATTGATCGGGTTCATGAATAATATTTTCATCCATATCCAGAATCTTGGCTTCTCAGGCTAAATGAAAAATATTTCATTTAATAACCGCCATCGATCTCAGGTGTAATATTATGGAAAAGCTGCTTGGCTTTGCAATGGTACTGACGCGTATATCGGCGTTTTTTCTGGTGGTTCCGGTATTTAGCTGGAAAACGATCCCGGTAAGGGTCAAAGTGTCAGCTGTTTTGTTGATTTCCATATTTTTTTCACTGGCCAATCCTTCTGTGGCTGCGTCAGCGGATATCTCGGTAGTGGAATCTGTTCTGTTGTTAAGCAACGAGGCAATTTATGGTTTTGCTCTCGGGTTGATAATTATACTGGTATTCTCGGCGGTGAAATTAAGCGGTCGTATCATCGAGCGTCAGATGGGGCTTGCTATGGCCCAGGTGCTTGACCCCTTGACCGGTGAGAGGACACAGCCTGTCAGTGCTCTTATGGAGATAATCTTTGTGCTTTTGTTCTTAAGCGCGAATGGTCATCATATGTTTCTTTTAATTATCTCGCGAAGTTACGAGGTCTTTCCAGCAGGGAGTATTCCAACGATAGGACTATTGGTTGAGGGTGTGATCAAGGCGGGCACAACGATGTTTATAGCGTCTTTGCGGCTGGCTGCTCCGATGCTGGCGGCGTTTTTGCTGCTGCTTGTTGTTCTGGCGGTATTTGCGCGCATCATGCCTGATATGAATATCCTGTTTATCAGTATGCCACTGCGAGTTGGGCTTGGGTTGCTGATGGCAGGGATATTTTTGCCCTTTGTGCAGGGATTTATGGCGGAATTTTCAAATTGGATGGGTAAACTTTTGCCATTGTGAGGCGGGAAAAATGTAAAAGTTAGATCAGGTGTAAATTATGGCGGAGAAACCGGCAGCAGAAAGAACTGAACAGCCAACAGCAAAACGGCTGCGGAAGACTCGTGAGAAAGGTCAGGTGGCTCAGAGTCAGGAGTTGCCGGCAGTAATGTCGGTAGTGGTTCTTGTGCTGGTTCTTGCAATTTCGGCGCCGAGCCTGCTGCAATGGTTTTCCGTACAAATGAAGCATGGAATGTCGGGTGATACGAATGTTTTCGCAAGCAGCAGAACATTTGTAAGTTTTCTCAATACAAAAATAGTCAGTTCAATGTTTATTCTGTTTCCGATCCTGGGGGCACTTTTTGCTGGTTCTGTGGTCTCGTGTATTGTAGTAGGAGGTCTTAATTTTGCACCGCAGGCATTGAAGCCGAAACTAAGCGCGATAGATCCTGTAAAAGGTTTCGGCAAGTTGTTTAATGTCAAGACTTTGGTGAAGCTTGGTATTTCGATCGCGAAACTGATCTTTGTTACAATTATCGTGTGGTTTTATCTCAAGGACAGGATCGATGCGATCGCCTGTATCCGCTGGGCGTGGTCGGCGGAAATACTGATCGCTATTTCCAAATTGATATTGGGTATGCTGATACGTGTCAGTATAGCGTTGTTTGCCATAGCTGCGGCTGATGTTATTTTTCAAAAGTGGAAACACATGCAGGAACTGAAGATGACCAAGCAGGAAGTGAAACAGGAGCGCAAGGAGACGGACGGTTCGCCGGAAGTGAAGTCTCGTATAAGAAGTCTTCAGATAGCAATGGCTAATAAGCGAATGCTTCAGGAAGTCCCCAAGGCTAATGTTGTACTTGTCAATCCGACGCATTACGCGGTAGCTCTGCAATATGACGCTAAGACGATGGATGCACCGATCATGGTTGCCAAAGGTGCCGACCATATGGCCGAAAAGATAAGAGAAGTTGCGCGTGCTTACGGTGTGCCTATAGTTCGCAGGCCGGAACTTGCAAGATCGATCTACTCAACGGTTAAGCCGGGCGGCGCTATACCGGATACTCTGTATGTGGCAGTAGCTGAAGTTATGGCGATGATCTATCGTCTTCGCCATAGTAAGAAATAGAAAGAACGATTAAAAGTTAAAAAGCAAAGTTTTGGAGCCGCTTCGCGAGTTGATTTAAAAAAGAATTATTAACCCGGATTTCCCAAATAAAACCGTGCAAAAAGGTGAGAATTTAATAGTATAGGACCTATGGATGCTGTTTAGAGCGATTTAATTTTTCGTGTTCGCTTTATGCCTGTTGCGGCTTCGGCTGTCGGCATCAG
>JBHPGW010000108.1:0-6671 GCA_042569785.1 Planctomycetota bacterium
CGCGCTTTTGCGCTTTTTTACACTTTTACCTGCGCAAATGATCGAAAAAATCCCCCTTTAAACCCAAAAAACAAACATCCACCCATTTTAACACATGAAGTATTCGTGCTAATTCGTGAAAATTCGTGGTTAATTCTTTTTTGATTTTTTAATAAAACAGCGCACTAAAAAAAGCCCTTACCGAAGTAAGGGCTTTTAGTATCAAGATACAGTTAAGCCAGCAGTGAAAAATGCCTGACATACCACAGCGAAAGAATCTCACTGCGTTCTAGTATATCCCTAGAAAGGAGGTGATCCAGCCGCAGGTTCCCCTACGGCTACCTTGTTACGACTTAGTCCCAGTCATCGGGCTTACCGTCGGCAGACACATCCAATAAAGGTTTGTAATCCGACTTCGGGCACTCCCAACTCCCGTGACTTGACGGGCGGTGTGTACAAGGCTCAGGAACACATTCACCGCGTCATAGCTGATACGCGATTACTAGCGATTCCAACTTCATGCAGGCGAGTTGCCAGCCTGCAATCCGAACTGGGGCGATATTTTTGCGATTTGCTCCACCTCGCGGTCTTGCGTCGCTTTGTTACCGCCATTGTAGCACGTGTGAAGCCCTGGGCATAAAGGCCATGATGACTTGACGTCGTCCCCACCTTCCTCCGGTTTAACACCGGCAGTCCCGTTAGAGTCCCCGACATTACTCGCTGGCAACAAACGGCAAGGGTTTCGCTCGTTAAAGGACTTAACCCGACATCTCACGACACGAGCTGACGACAGCCATGCAGCACCTGTGCAAGTTTCACCCCGAAGGGCAGCATCCCCGGTTTCCCGGATAGCATCCAAGCATGTCAAACCCAGGTAAGGTTCTGCGCGTTGCTTCGAATTAATCCACATGCTCCACCGCTTGTGTGAGCCCCCGTCAATTCCTTTGAGTTTTAGCCTTGCGACCGTACTCCCCAGGCGGTCTACTTAACACTTTTGCTTCGGCTGTGACCGTGTCAGAACGACCACAACCTAGTAGACATCGTTTACAGCGTGGACTACCGGGGTATCTAATCCCGTTCGCTCCCCACGCTTTCGTGTCTCAGCGTCAGGACAAGCCCAGTGCACTGATTTCTCCATTGGCGTTCCTCTTGATATCTACGCATTCCACCGCTCCACCAAGAGTTCCATGCACCCCTACTTGCCTCAAGAAACATAGTTCGCCTAGCAATTCCTCGGTTAAGCCGAGGGATTTCACAAGACGCTTACATTTCCGCCTACACACGCTTTAAGCCCAGTGACACCGAACAACGCTAGCCACCTTCGTCTTACCGCGGCTGCTGGCACGAAGTTAGCCGTGACTTCCTTTGGGTTAGATCAATACGCCGAAGCGCACTTTCTTACCCCTGACAGTAGTTTACATCCCGAGGGACTTCCTCCTACACGCGGCGTCGCTGTGTCAGGCTTTCGCCCATTGCACAATATTCGTTACTGCAGCCCTCCGTGGAGGTCCGGGCAGTGTCTCAGTCCCGATGTTGCGGGTCAACCTCTCAGTCCCGCTACCCGTCTTAGCCTTGGTGAGCTCTTACCTCACCAACAAGCTGATAGGAGATAGGCCGCTCCCAATCCGATGAATCTTTGATCATAACACTATCGAATCATGATATTATTTGGTATTACCGCCCCTTTCGGAAGAGTGCAAGCACTCAGACGCTATCCCAAAGATCGGGGTACGTTACCTATCCATTACTAACCCTTTCGCCACTAACTATACGCTCGATTACTCAATTGTATAGTCCGTTCGACTTGCATGTCTTAGCCACGCCGCCAGCGTTCGTTCTGAGCCAGGATCAAACCCTTCAAATTGTTTCTTCGAACCGATCTCGAAAGATCGGAATTCGTCGATTAAAGGCTCAACACTTTAGCATACGCACTGAAAGTGTTAAATTTGTAAAACTTTAAATTTAATGGCTGCCAAGGCCAAGCGTATTCGACCATGATGGCAACCGCACTTTCACTGCTTTAATTGGCTTAACTGTTTACTTGTCAAAGAACAAAAAACAACGATGGCCAACGTTGTTATCAAAACCCGCCTGACCACCGAAAAATTCAATTGTACACTTATTTATAACCCCGTCAACACAATAAGTGCAAAAAAATAAAAAATTTTCAAAAAAAACTTTTCGTCACACTTATTAAATAGGAAATATTGCATTCTAAGCAGGCTTAGAGTACACTAACCAGAAGATGGTAAAAACCGAAAGAATCGAAATTAAGACCCGCGGTAACTGCCAGGTTATCAATATTACCGAGCAGGTCGGCGAAGCTATATCAAAAGCCGGTATAAATAACGGCTCGGTTACCGTCTTTAATGTAGGCTCAACGGCTGGGATAACTACCACAGAATTCGAGCCAGGTCTGGCAGATCACGATCTGGCCGCCGCGTTCGAGAAGATCGCGCCGCAAGCAGGGCAATACGAACATGAAGAGACCTGGCACGATGATAACGGGCACTCCCATGTTCGCGCATCATTACTTGGACCGTCACTTAGTGTACCTATAGTTGACGGCCAAATGACCTTAGGGACATGGCAGCAGATCATACTGATAGAATTCGACACAAGGCCAAGAACAAGAACCGTGATCTGCCAAATAATCGGAGACTGATCAAACATGTTAAAGGCAACTCAAAACTCAAAACTCAAAACTCAAAACTACAAAGGTTCAGCAATACTGATGGTGCTGGTTTCGGTTGTAATAGTTTTTCTGCTTTACTTCATTATGCTTACCGGCGTTTTTAATCCTAACATGCCGTCAATGAGTAGCGCTCCTGACAGCAGACCCTGGCTCGAAGAAGATCGCATCGTGGAGGCAAATGGAAAGATAAAACTACCAAAATCACCTAAGCCTACCTTAGGCGATGGGCTTACATTTAATATGACCGCAACACGCAAAGAAAACGACAGGGGGCCGATCACGATCCAGTTCGACCAGACAGGCAGAATTTCCGGTGAATGGTCCTGTGAATATTCACATGAAGAACGAGAGTATAGCTTCGACGCCGAATTTGCGGGCAATATCGATGTTAAGAAAAAATACGAAGACGAAGACGGTCGAGACAAATCAAAGCTGTACTTTATAACCAAAGGCGAGTATACCCATACAATTTACAATAACACCACAAAGCGTGAGATAATTGAGCAGGGCATTATTTACGTTACCGGCTGGCTCAATCGGGACCATTCACTTTTCGGCCTGATCACCATCACAACAGACAAATCACGGTCAACCACCTACAACTTCTCAACGCAACAGTAGTCACAAATACCACCGTCAAGTACTGTGGTAAACTGTTAATACATTATTTCAACGTTTCTGACCCTGCATCTAAGCAGGTATGAGAGATAGCCGCCTTGGATCTCCATCTCATCGAGTGCATCGTCCCAGTCGAAATACCAATACCCGTCCCAGCCGCCCGTTTCGAATCTAAACTTGCTGTACGATGGATTCTGGTACATTGTGGAAACGGGAACAAAGCCGGTATCATATATCAATGCGCCGCTTGTTCTTGCCAGCATCATAGCTCGCAGGCTTTTCTCAGCGGGGTCATATGCGGCAAAGAAGTAGTACTTACCGTCAGATACGTCCATCGACGGAGGAAAGACTATCTCAAATTCAAGCGTTGTGCTTAAAGTTATATCGTGAAAAAGGAAGAAGGCCCTTGGTCCGGAGCCCGAAACGTTACCATCTGGTTCATGTCGCGTCATACGGAATCCGAAGCTGTATGGTGAGCCGTCACCTAACCTGACTCCAGCCCAACCGTATATATGGCTGTAGACAAGATCAAAATCAAAAGCCATAGCCACTCGTCCGCTCACTGTCTGCGAGAGGTTAAGCTCCGCGATCTCGTCATCATCGGGAGAGGTGAAATAGTCAAAATCAACCGTTCCCTCTAACGGCCTGAGAACCGGAGCCGAGGAGAAAGTGGCACGATAAGCGGCAGCTTCCGCATTTGCTGCTGCATCCGGCGGCGGCAATAAATCGGGTCTGACGTAGTCGACAACCGTGTAGCGGCCCGGTGCTTCGGCGATTTCTGCTGATTGGAATCCGCCCGGCAAAGATAAAATACTGGTAGCATCCGGAGTGATAGAGCTGATCTGCGTTACTGTATCGCCGCCTGTGGTGTGGAAGATCACGTTTACATCTTCAGCGATAAGTGATCCGATATTGCGCACTTCCAAGGTAGAAGCAACAACTTCGGCCCTGATAGCAGGGGCCAGGTAATAGTCATAAAGTAGTCCATCAAGGGCATCGTACTGCATCGCGGTTCCGGTGCCGTAGAAGTTTAACCCCGGCATATCGGGAAACGTGGTACGAACGAAGTCGAGCTGTTGACGCAGTTCAGTTACTGTTTGCACCCATGATCCGAACCCGATACATGCGACTGTGTTATCAGCCAATCCTCTCGCTATTACGTTCTCATATCGACTGAACATTCCATCATAAAATCTAAAATCGCTGGCATAAGTTTCGACCTGTACCACGTCGGAAACCGCAAATCCGGCGATCTTATCATCACCACCTGCACTGACAGTGTAAGGGGCAAGGAACATATCCGGGTAAGCGTCTCGCAACATTATCAGGGCTCTGCCCATGGTGTCGTCTTTATCGCCGCCGGAGCCGAATTCATCGATCATAATTCCCTGTACCGTCGGATGGCTCAGGGTTCGCCAGTAATTGTAATAGTCAACATCGCTGTAGCCATCTATGTGCATGCCGTTCTTCCATTGCAGAGGCATTACACCTTGATTCAGCCGTGTCTGGCTCTCAGAATAAGGATAGCTAGACATATACCCTGTTATATACTTTAGGTCCATTCGCGAACCCCAGAAGGTAAAGTGAAGTTTCTTTTCAGTGACGAAGACTTCACGAATCGTCGAAATGGTTCCGTCGAGGTCGCACCACAATTTATATGAGCCGTTCTGGGTCGGTGTCCAGTCGTAATAAGCCGGCAGGGTCATAGTTTCCTGGGTCTGCAGTACAGGCGTCTGGTCATCGAGCTGAGCGTAGAAATCTATCGTACTGCCCGGCGTTATGTTATATGGGACAAGCTCTTCGACATTTATCCGGTAAGTCTGCCCCCTTACCGGCAGCGATCTGCCGACAGAAGTAACCAGAGTCGTCTGGCTAAGGTTGAATCGTACTTCGCTTAGGCCGTAATGACTGCCGCCCCAGTTGCCGTTAGTTGCTTTTGCGGTTATCACAACATATTTAGCGCTGACATCTCCGAGATCAACTTCGAAGTTGCGCCCCATATTCTCAGCGCCGAAAGCCTGCGGGATCTCATAGTCACCTAATTTTGCATAACTGCTGCCGTTAGTCGAATACTCGATCGAAACATTACGCATGCCGTTGTCACTACTGCCGGCCTCGTTATAATTCCACAACCATATATCCTTGATGTCGTAGGCCTTATCAAACTCATATTTTATCCACGCCGCTCCCGCTTCTGAACCTGGGTTGGGATTCGATCCGCCCGCGCCGCCTGCGACAGAACGCCACATATTGGTCTGCTGCATATCGTGCAAACCCTTTATCAGCCCTGAATAGTTGACTGTTTCCTGCGGGCCGGTACCGCTGCAGGCGGTAGCGGTTATATCATCATCAATAATAAAGCCTGGGAATTCCGCGGTTTTCCACTGATCCGCCACTATTGCAAAATCATTCGCGTCGATCCTGTCGTCAATATCGAGATCGCCGTTCAAAACAGGCCCGCTCAACGCGATTATGTCCGGTTCGCTGAGGAGAGAATCGTAAATCCGTACATCGTCGACGCAGCCAGTCAAATATTTCGGCAGATAGCTCGGCGGGTCGCCTGTTTCGGCTCCGATCACCAGTGGGTCGGCATTGGTATTTATGGTCGTCGTCGAAAGTGTCGCGCTGCCGGCTTCTGAGCCGTTTGTGTAAATAGTCATATTCCCGTTGCTGAACGTCGCGGCGATATGTGTCCACTGGCCAAAGGTTACCGGTGCAGAGGCACGAGCAGAATCGGCATTAGCATTGTCCCTTGCAATGAAAATGCAGGAACCGGAGCCATTTGAGTTGATACTGTAGGCACCGCCGGGGAAGTAAGCGTTTTTAATGCCCTTGGTAAGGACTACAGTTCCGCCCTCCATTTTAACCCATAAAGCGATGGTGAAATCATTGGTCAGGTTCAGACTGCTGTCATTGCCGCAGTCGAGATAGTCACCGTCGCCGTCGAATTCCATCGCGCCCTGAGCAGCTCCTGTTACCCATTGCGGATCGCCGTTTATAACAGCATCGTTACCGCCGACACTATCGTCAGTATCGCTGTCAAGTGTCCAGAGACTGACAAGTCCAGGGTCAGGTGCCGCAGCTTCGGTAAGCCATAGTCCCTGCAGAATCTTAATATCCTGCCAGTCGACCTCGCAGTCGCCGTTAAGATCGCCCAGCGGACACGCAGAACTGACCACAGTTGCCAAAAAGAACATTAAAACAGAAAAAATCACGCCTGCGACAACACGTTTTTTGCTCTTCATGCTCAATACTCCTCAAAAAAAACAGTTTCTTTTTAGTTAGACACCCACCGCCTGTCCGTATCTCGCAGATCATAAGTGACATATAAGCGTCAAAACCGGCTTTCCTGCCGAGTTTGCCTCCATCTACATGTATT
>JBHPGW010000109.1:0-6270 GCA_042569785.1 Planctomycetota bacterium
AGTTTGCAGTGGGGACGATACTTTGTGTTGTTTTAATGGCTGTCTTTATGCCGGTACTTGTTAATGACTACCAGCAGCAGCTGAAAGATTATAATACCAACGTTGCAGCTAACGAGGCGGAGCTGCGAAAAGTGCATGTTTATAAGAACATCACTCCCACCGTTTATAGGCCACCAAATGTACTATCAGTCTTTAACACAGGATTAGATAAGCAACTGGATAATTCGGAGAAGATCAATATCCAAGGCCTTTCCGATACCAAGATGGAAACAGGTCAAACCAATCCATTGCTTTCTGTGTTTCCTACTTTAGATGTAACGCTGATTTTCAAAATTGTAATAAGTATTTTGGCACTATTGATGGCTTACGATGTCATATCAGGTGAAAGAGAACTGGGGACGTTGAAGCTGATCCTGTCAAGCACAACGGCTCGCTACCAGGTATTGCTTGGAAAAGTTACTGCTGGACTAATGACTTTGGTTGTGCCAGTGACAGTTTCATTTATAGTGGGGCTTTTAATTCTTATGCTTTCAGATATGGTTAGTTTAACCGGAACAGAATGGTTTCGTATAGGTTTAATGTATTTTGCATGTTTGATTTTTGTTTCGGCACTGTTCAATCTTGGTTTGCTATTCTCATGTTTAAGTAAAAACTCGGCGATTTGCCTAGTCTGTTCCATGTTCCTATGGCTATTTTTCGCGGCTATCATTCCCAATGCAAGTGCTTATATCGCTTCGCAGTTAAAACCTGTTGAATCAGCGAAAGAGTTTTCCGGAAAAGTCAAGGCTATCACCCAGCAACGTGATAACGAAATCAATGAACTCACTAAAGACATCAAGGGTGGAGGAAGTCAATCTGATGCTCCTGATGCGTTTGGGCGCATGTATGTTATGTTATGCAATAAGAGCTTCATGGATTATCATCAAAAAAGGTATCCGATCACCGAGTCTGTAAAGATGAAATATTTTAATAAAGCATTTGAACTTGAAAAAGAGCGAACAAATGAACTATTGAGGCAAAAAAACTTCGGGCAAAACATTGCGTCAAGTTCTCCAACAGTTCTTTTTGAGAGTTTAATGTCAGTTTTGGCAGGAACAGACTTTGGTAATTATGAATGTTTCAAAAACAGTGTAAAGACTTATGTAAATGAGGTCGCCAATCATATCCGTTCTGAAACTGAGAATTTTACTTTGACTTCTTACTTTACGCCTTGCAAGGAAGGAGATCAAGAAAAACTTATCAACCTATACTACAAACCGTACATGGAAGCAAAGGACAAGACGGATAAAGCTGAAGCTATGAAAAAAGTTATGGAGGTATATGAAAAATTGATGAAAGAAACCCCTTCTCTTGGTTTGCAGAATTTCCCGAAATTTACCTATCGGTCACAGAGCATTACGGAGAGCCTTCGACAGGCAATTCCCAGTATGGCAGTTTTAATCTTCATGAGTGTCCTGTTCTTTACGTTATCATTTGTGATGTTTCTTAAATATGACGCGAGATAAGGTTGCAATTATGTTGAATAGAAATGTGGAACTATCGGAGAAATAATATGATTTTCCAGGTAATACGTAAAGAAATGTTAGAGAATATTTTGGGTCTGCGTTTTATGCTGTCACTGCTCTTGATAATCGTGCTTTTTGCAACTGCTGGTTTTGTATTTGTCCACAAATACGAACAACAGTCTCAGGATTACTGGGAAGAAGCCAATAAGAGTCTAGAAAATTTCAGTAATCAAACTGACAGGCTGTATAAAGTAGCTCTCTATAGACAAGAGGTTTACAGGAAACCCAAGGCCCTGAGTCTTTGTGCGGAAGGTTTTGAAAAATCTATTCCCAATTATTTCCAATTCAACGCTTTCTCAAGAGACTATCCGGAAATTCGGGCGAGAACAAATACTTTGTTCTTGCGTTTCTGTGATTTGGATTGGGTGTTTCTTATTTCGTTGTTTTTTAGCTTCATTGCTTTTATTTTCGCTTATAACAGTGTCAGTGGCGAGAAAGAGGCTGGGACACTGAGACTAATGTTGGCAGGATCAACGCCTCGACATAAAATTCTTTTGGGCAAGTATCTAGCTATTATGATTACACTTGGAGTGCCTATGCTCCTGGGCATTTTGATTAATCTTATTATAGTCACTACATCTCAAAGTATTATGATCAGTTCCGGTGAATGGGTTAAAATCTTTGCCATCATCATTCTGTCATTTTTGTATCTTTCCATTTTTGTGTTGTTAGGGATGTTTATCTCCAGCAGGACAAGTCGTTCGGTAAGTAGTATGGTGATTCTTCTTTTTGTGTGGGTTGGCTTAGTCATATTGATCCCCAGTTTTGGTAGAGTTGTTGCCAAAACGTTTCGCAAAGCAGCGACCCAGGCAGAAATGCAAAAAACAATAAATGATTTGCTGGAACAATGGGTCCAGGATGCCATATCTGGAAAACATGGTGAGAATGCAGGCAATTGCGGCTCTAATCTTGAGGACGGAGCTTATAACCCACCCGCACGAGCTCGTTTATACAATGCTATAATGAAGAAACGAAATAAGGTTGTCGATGAACATCTAGACCAATTGACGGCCCAGGCTGTAATTGGACGTCAGTTCACTCGGATTTCGCCGGCTGAAATCTACAGGCAGGCATGTGAAACAATCGCCGGCACTGGTGTGAATCGCTTTTCTGAATTGAGGCGCCAGATCAGAAATTATCAAGCTGACTTCAAAGAATTTATCCGTAGTAAGGATGCAGAAGACCCTGAAAGCCTGCACTTGCTATTCGAAGAAGAAAGCACGGCAAATTGGTGGAAAACCATGTCTCATAAGCCTGTGGACTTTGATAGTGTGCCAAAGTTTCAGGAGAAAGACTTAACTCTTGGCCAATCTCTACAGTTGGCTATCTGGGATATTGGGCTGTTGGTGTTGTTTAATTTGGTGTTCTTCGCAGCGGCGTTTGTATCATTCTTACGCTATGATGTACGATAGAAATAGACTGATAATGAGGTAGCAACTCAATTGAGTATAAAATGAAAGGGCTGTGTTATGGAAGCTAAGAAAACGTTAACGACTATAATCATGGTAGTTTTAATTTTTATTGCCCCTGAATTGGCTCGTGGTAGCAACGAAAGCATTGAAGGCACTTGGCAGGGAGTTCTGAAAACCCCGGAAGTTGAGCTGACGGTTGTATTTAAGATTTCTCGAATGCCTGACGGCAATCTTACTGCCACTATTGACAGTCCTGACCAAGGATCAGTTGGTATTCCTGTAGATGAAGCCACTTTTGAAAACGGTAAATTGTATATTGAGTCAAAACGCATCCAAGGTATTTTTACGGGCAATATAAAAGAGGATGGTTTGACAATTGAGGGACAGTGGGAGCAGGGAGGTGGACGATTGCCGCTTATAGTTAAGCGGGTCAATAAAACGACAGTTAAATTGCAAACACAAATCACAGGGAACCAAGAGAGGGCCAGAGATGGTATCATTCACATTGAGAAAGAACTGGTGCGGGATATTCCCCAAGTTCCGCGTCTCTGTGACCAAATGGACATAGTGAAACGTCGGGTAAATGTATCAGATTGTAATCTTTACTGTGAAGTCGAGGGCGAAGGTGTACCGATGGTTCTTTTGCATGGAGGCCCAGGAGCAACACACCACTATTTCCATCCGTCTTTTTCACAAGCTAAGGATTTTGCGAAGATTATTTATTACGATCAGAGGGGATGCGGTATTTCTGATTACATTAAAGGCAAAGGGTATTCCATAGATCAAGCAGTTGATGATTTGGAGAATCTTCGCAAATCTCTAAACATTAACAAATGGGTTGTCCTTGGGTGGTCGTATGGCGGTGTTTTGGGTCAGTCTTATGCGGTGAAGTATCCAGAAAGCTTATCAGGATTGATACTTGTCTGCTCTGATATGGCAATGCCTGTTGTAATGAAATCAACACGACAATATGAATTTATCTCGATAGAAGAGCGTGAGAAGATCAAAGCCATTCGTTCCACTAGCAACCTCACATTGGAACAATTTCTTTATAACGCATCGCTAAACGGTGATTGGAAGCGGCAATGTTATTACAAGCCCACAAGTGAGGAAATTGCCCGATCTGCTCTCTATGGATGGAAACAAGATTCTAATTTTAATAGCATTATGAGTCGAGACAGCAAAAAGGTTGATTTAAAAGCTGCTTTTAATGATTGCCCAATTCCCACTATTATTATGGAAGGTCGATGGGATCTGACATGGAATACGGACAAGCCGGGCATATTGCATAAGAATCACCCCAATGCTAATTTACACTTTTTTGAAGAATCTGCTCATTTGCCATTTGAGGATGAGCCGGAAAAGTTTTTCGATGCATTGCAGAATTTTGTTCTTAAATTACCTAAAATTGCTTCGAGCGATTTGCAGCAATGGAAAGAATATCTTTCAAAGTGGGAGAAAGAGAAAGCCAAACAAGTTAAACAGAAAGAGGAAGAAAAGCGGAAAAAAGATCCGTTTCTTACCAGCGAAATGACTAAGGCCGAAGCGCAGGCAATTGAGGAATTTCGCAAAATCAGAAAAAATATCCTCACAGGTCAGAAGTATGAGAATACCTCAACACCTCTTCGGGTTTTCTTAAGTTACTTGTCGGCTACACATTCCCGCGATGTTGAGGCAATGAAGCGACTTTACGCCTTGGACGTTGACAAGATGGGGATAAAACTAACAAATGAGCACTTTGCAGATGTTGAGCAGTATTTTGCCAAACTTGATATTCTTCGTGCTCCGTTATCTCCTGAGAAACCTGCAGAAGGTGCGTTCTGGCCTATCTTCTTAAAAAGTCATAACAAGACGGTACGGGTGGATACACTCTTATTCGTTTTCAGGGAAGACAAGTGGATGTATGTTGGCAATAATCCAGCGTTGAAAGGTAATTGGAAAACTGTTCTGCCAGACTTTAAGGCCGCACTAGAAAAATTTGGGAAGTAGAATGAGAATGAAACATATTTATAAACTGGTTGGTACGATATGTTAGCCAAAATTATTCGTGAATTTCTGTTGTTTTTGGCAGTGGTTATGCCTTTTACTCTAATAGGGTGCAAGGCGACGGATCCGCTTGGGCCGCAGCTTGTGCATATTGAACAAAGGCTCGATGAAGAAATCGAGGCCAATCCTTCAGATGCAAATTCGGCCACTTTTAAACGTGCAATTGGGGAATTGCCGGTACGAAGCGTCTCGCTGAGGGAAATGAAGGGCAAACGTACGTTAACTCTCGATGAGTGTCTGCGAATGGCATTTGAAAATAACAACAGAATCGAAGAAACCCGTCAGCAATTGTCTATTACTAAGGGCAATGAGATAATTGTCAATTCAAGATTTCTTCCGAATATAGAACTCATCTACCAGTACGAGCATTTGCACAATTTTAATTCAATAGACCCGGTTGATATAAGCAGTATGTTGTTCGCTCAAATAACCCAATCGATCCTCGAATACGGCAAAGATAATCCGCTTGATGTTAGTTTGAGAGCAGAGCAACGTCAGGTGCTTTTTGACTATGAAGATAAAGTTGCGAGTGTACTTTCACAGGTACGAAGAGCACAGTTCTTTATAAAACTAAAAGAACAGCAAATCGCTACCCGCCAGGAGCTACTTGAAGAGTTCAAAAAACAGTATGAAATAAAGCAGCAGAGGATGCAGGCAGGAAACTTGAGTGTTAAAATTGAAGTTCTGACGGCAAAACTGAATGTGTTAAATGAAGAAACCCGTATAAACACATTGAAACGTCAGATGTTTAACCGCAAAATGGATTTGTTGCGATTGATTGGCTTGCCGGTAGGAACTGAACAAGTAAGTTTTACTGCGGACAAAGATAACTTTGCCCTCAATCATTTTGATCTGGATCAAATGGTTCAGCTTGCCCTTGCCCAGAGTAGCGAGGTTGGTTTTTCAGAGGCTATCGTAGCTGAACAGAGAAGATCGCTGGGTCAGCTTCGTTATGAATATATTCCGGATCTGCGATTGAATGCAGGATACAGTGATGAAAATGTTAAATTCGGCGGTGAACTTGGCAATTCAGATGATACATGGAGTTTGGATGGAGTTGGGCAACCGAAAGTACCTGGTACAAGAGAAGAACGCAGTGGGAATCTTGGCTTATTCAGCGAAGAAGTGACTTTAGATGGTACTGACCCCGGACGTTTCGCAGGTGCGCAAGTACGTATTCCTCTTTACGAAGGTGTCCAGCGTCAACTATAATTTCCCTTCAACGACAATTATTTCTTCCTTTTGGT
>JBHPGW010000110.1:0-6148 GCA_042569785.1 Planctomycetota bacterium
GTTACGATCCTGTTGCTACGCCGCCTGACGCTGAGAAGCTTGGCATTGAAATAGCTGGCGAACTTGAACAGATTTTTAAGGAGTCGGATTATATCAGCGTTCATGTTCCGAAAAATGAGCGGACAGAAAATATGATCGGAGCTGAGCAGATCGATATGATGAAAAGATCAGTTCGGTTGGTGAACTGCGCACGCGGTGGAATTATTAATGAAGAGGCGATGTATAAAGCTTTGAGTGATGGTCGTATCGCTGGTGCGGCGATAGATGTTTTTCCAACTGAGCCACCTGAGAACACCGGTTTTTCGGAACTTGAGAGTTGTCTGGTGACGCCTCATTTGGGTGCGAGCACATCGGAGGCTCAGGTTGAAGTTGCAGTCGAAGCGGCTCAAATATTGGTTGACGCGATCAAGGGCGGTCCCGTGAAAAACGCTCTTAACGCGCCATCGCTTTCGGGGGCAATGCCGGAGATCGTGGTTCAATATGCAGAACTTGCACGCAGGATCGGCACGGTTGTCGGTGTGGTTTCGCCGGGACATATTAAGAATGTGGAAATTAAATACCGCGGGAGTATCGCGGAGATGGACGTCGAGGCGGTGAGCTTGAACTTTATGATAGGTCTGCTTCAGCGTCATTTCGATATGACTTTGAATATGGTTAATGTAAATTACATGGCTAAAGAGCGTGGTATTAGTGTGAACGAGATAAAAAATGTCGAGCCTGAAGATGTGGCGGCGAGCTTTAGCGCGAGGATCGTTACCGATAAGATCGACCGAACGGTGACCGGGTCTGTGTTCGGGGGGTCTCTGCTGCGTATTATTGATATTGACGGGTTTAGTACGGAGATCACTCCGGAAGGTTCGGTACTGATTATCTTTAATGACGATAAGCCGGGAGTTATCGGGGCGGTGGGCAATCTTTGTGGCAAGCACGGTCTCAATATCTGCACGATGGGCGTCGGTCAAAAACTTTCTGAGGGTAAGGCGGCTCTTGCGATCAGTCTGGATGCAGAGCCGAGCGCTGAAGCGGTTGAAGAATTTGGCAAGCTTGATTTTGTTAACGAGATATACGTTTGTAAATTAGATTGAGGTTTTGGGCATGAGTGAAGAACTGATAATAAGTGTCAGCGGCATGAGGGGGATTATCGGCGAGAATCTTAATTCGTCTATCGCCTGTGAGTATGGCATCGGGTTCGGTACGTTTTTGAAGAAAAGCGTGGGTGATAAAGGCGGCAGATTGAAAGTCTGTATCGGCAGGGACAGCAGGCCAAGCGGCGAGATGTTAATCTCGGCGGTGACGGCTGGGCTGTGTGCTGTTGGTATCGATGTGGTTGATCTGGGGATAGTTTCAACGCCATGTGTTGGTATAATGCTGCGGGAGTTGGAATGCGCGGGCGGGGTTGTTATTACAGCTTCGCACAATCCTATAGCATATAATGGTATAAAGCTATTGCTCGGTAATGGTATCGCTCCTGGGCCTGGGCAGGCTGAGGAGATCAAGCGTTACTATTTCGAGAAGGAATTTGCTTATGTTGATTCTGTTAACTGCGGTGGAGTGAGTTTTAACGAAGAAACCGATGCGATCCATATCGCTAAGGTTATGGGGATTACCAAAGCCGATGCGGTTGTTGGAAAAAAGTTTAAAGTTGTACTGGACCCTGTCAACGGGGCCGGCGGGCGTATAACGAAAAAGATGTTGGCTGAATTGGGGTGCGAGGTTGTTGCTATCAATGATGAGCCTACGGGTTTGTTCGCTCATACGCCTGAACCTACCGCGGCGAATTTGGGCGAACTTTGTGAAGTTGTTAAACGTGAAAAGGCGGATGTTGGATTTGCGCAGGACCCGGATGCAGACCGGTTGGCGATCGTTGACGAGAATGGTGATTATATTGGTGAAGAGTTTACTCTTGCTCTTGCGGCGAAATATATTTACGGGACGAAAAAAGGCGACGCGGCGGTGAATCTTTCCACATCTCGGATGATAGATGATATTGCGAAAAAGGCAGGTGGTAAGGTGTATCGGACGGCGGTTGGTGAAGCTAATGTAGCTGCTGCGATGGTCGAGCATGAGTGCATTATTGGCGGTGAAGGTAATGGTGGCGTGATCGATCTTCGGGTTGGGCCTGTTCGTGATAGTCTTGTTGCTATCGGATTGGTGACATCGCTTATGGCTGAGAGTGGAAAGGCAGTTAGTGAATTGGCTCTGGAGGTTGGGGGCTATTATATGATCAAGGATAAGTTCCGTGCGGATAAGAAACTGGCGGGGCGGATCATTGATTCTGCCAAAGAGATATTCGCCGGCGCTGAGTGTGATATTACCGATGGGTGCCGATTCGATTTTGAGGATGGTTGGCTGCATTTGCGGACGAGTAATACCGAGCCTATAATGCGTGTGATGGCTGAAGCTAAGAGTGAGGCGGCGGCGGCGGAATATGTTGAGCGTGTTTTAAGTATTCGTGACAAAATAATGGGCTGATACGAAAATGAACGCTTCAAAACGGACAGTTGCCGAAAAGCGAATAAAGGCAGTAACTTATCTATCCATGGCGGCAAATGTCGTTCTTTCGGGGGTAAAAGTTGTATTCGGGGTGTTGTCTGGGTCGATAGCATTGATCGCTGACGGGTTTCACTCACTTTCGGATATTGCTACGGATATAGCAGTGTTGATAGGCGTTTATGTCGGTTCGAAAAAACCTGATGAAAAGCATCCTTACGGTCACGGGTGGGCGGAGACGTTGTCGGCGGGTTTTGTGGCGTTGGTTTTGGTCGTTGTCGGGGTAACAATGATATATTATCCTGCGGTCAAGATAGCTCGAGGTGAAGTTACAAGTTTTCGGTGGGTGGTTATTATTGTAGCGGTCATTTCTGTTATAGCTAAAGAGCTTCTTTACAAGCGTACAAGAAAGGTTGCTGTAGAGACACATAGCAGTTCACTTTATGCTAACGCATGGCACCATCGTAGTGACGCGGGTAGTTCGATAGCGGTTATCGCAGGGGCTGTGTCACTTCGTTTTGGTTTTGCACATGGTGACCATTTAGCGGCTATGGCTGTCGGGCTTATGATAGTTATGACAGGTATAAGTGTTCTGGGTGAATGTCTGCGTGCGATAACCGAATGTGCGGTCGACCCTGAAACTGTAGAACAGATAAGAGGTATAATCAAATCTAATGAGTCGATACGCGAATGGCATAAACTGCGAACACGAACGGTAGGTCGGGAAGTTTTTCTCGATCTTCATATTCTGGTCGATCCGGGATTGAATGTATCGGCGGCTCATGAAATAGCGGAGAATCTGGAAGTTGCGATCGATTCCGCAATAAGTCAGCCGATCAACGTGACGGTTCATGTCGAGCCTGATGTGCCTGAACTTAGGAAGTATAGGACCTAAGTAACAGTTCTGCCTTATGGTTGGGACGGTGTTTTTTGGGGGTGGTATACTTTTAATAAACTTTTAATATTATTTTTTGTCGTTGTCGTTATTTTCGGGTTATGGACAGCGGCAAATGTAAAGTTTCGATAGTAGTTCCTCTGCTTAATGAAGAAGGTAATATTGAGCGTCTTTATGAGCAGATAGTTCAGAGCCTGAACGGTAAATACCTGTACGAAATAGTATTTGTCGACGACGGCAGCAGTGACGGGAGCTTTTGCATATTGAAGCGGCTGCAGGAGGGGGATGTCAGGGTTCGTGTTGTTCGGTTTCGTAAGAACTTCGGTCAGACGGCGGCTTTGAGTGCCGGGTTTGAGATGTCCCGCGGTGATATTGTCGCAGCGATGGACGCGGATCTTCAGAACGACCCGGCTGATATACCTATGATGATATGTAAGCTCGATGAGGGGTATGATGTTGTAAGCGGCTGGCGAAGGGACAGGCATGATAAGACTTTGACTCGGCTGATACCATCTGCTATCGCGAATTGGTTTATCGCGAAGATCACGGGGGTTAAGCTTCATGATTTTGGTTGTACGCTGAAAGTTTACCGCAGGGAAGTTGTCTCGCAGATACAGCTTTATGGTGAGATGCACCGTTTTATACCGGCTTTGGCGAGCTGGGCGGGGGCGCGGATATGCGAGGTTGAAGTCAATCATCGGCCTCGCACGGCAGGTGTCGCTAAATATGGGCTGGGCAGGACTTTCAAGGTTGTGCTCGATCTTGTTACGGTGAAGTTTTTGGGGTCATTTTCTACTAAGCCTATTTATGTTTTTGGTGGGTTGGGTCTTGCGAGCGGTTTCGGGGCAGTTGTTTCTGGGGCGATAGTTCTTTTTCAAAAGTTTGTCTCAGCGACAGAATTTGCGATGAACAGGAATCCTCTTTTAGTTCTTACCGCTATTTTGATCACGGCGACAATCCAGTTTGTGTTGATGGGGTTGTTGGCTGAACTGTTGGTTCGTACATATCACGAATCGCAGGGGCGGACAACTTATGTTATTAAAGAAACCCTTGGAATGGGAGGATCAAAATGAACAAGGTGTCAAAGGGACAAAGGCACAAAGGCACAAAGAAAAGAGTTAGGAAAGTTGTGCCGGTATCGGCGAGAAGGAAGGCTAAAAAGGTAAGTGTGATAAATACGGCTTCGCAGATAAAGCCTGCTGTGGCTGGGGCGGTTAAAGTTCGGCGACGAGAGAGTAAAAAACGTTATCTGTTAGTTTCGATAGTTTTTGTTCTGGCGGGGATACCTTTTTTGATGGGTAAATATATCGAGTTTAATTCGCCGGGACCTTTCGATAGCGGATCGAATGTTTATTCGGCGAAGCATATTCTCGATGGTGCACGTATCGGGATAGAAGAAGAGCCGAGTGCCGCGATGGGGACGTTGATCGTTAATATGGTCGGGGTTCGTGTGTTCGGTTTTAATGAGGTTGGGCCTAAAGTTATGCAGGGGCTATTGCAGGCAGTGGCTTTGGTTTTGATGTTCGTTGCGATGCGCAAGTTGTTTGGAATGGTGCCGGCATCTGTGAGTGTGATAGTGTGCAGTATTTATCTTTCGTCTCCTCTTATCGCGAAATTCGGAAATGTTAAAGAGCAATATATGGTCGCGTTTATGGTTTCGGCGGTAAGCTGTTTTGTGTTGGGACGGTTGAGCGGCAGATGGTGGTGGATTTTCCTGGCGGGAGTTTTCGCGGCGCTTGCGCCTACTTTTAAGATGACGGGGATTTCCGCGGGGGTCGGGTTGGCTGTGTTCGTTGTTATGCAGCCTATATTTAAGCAGGGTAGTTACAAGTGTATGATCGAGGAAGTTGGGTTGCTGGTGGCTGGTGCGGCGGCGGGACTTTTTCCAGTATATGCATGGCTTTGGGGTACTGGTGTTGGGGTTAGTTATTGGCCTTATTATAGCGTGTTTGAGATGCTCTTTGGTGGTGACAGCAATTCTTATGTTTCCAACAGTCGGCGGTTTAGTTCGTTTTCGCAGCAATGGCCTATGGTGCTTCGATATTATAAGCTGCTGATTTTGCCGATATCGCTTGGTCTTGGGGCGATAGTTATCAGGTTGTACAGGATGTTTCCTGGGGGGATGTGTATTCTGAAAGAAGGGCAGAAGAAGAGTTTTGAGCGGTTCGTATTTATGTTTTCTGTCTGGTGGGTTCTTGATATGGGGTTTGTTTGGATCAGTCCGCGGTCCTATGAACAGTATTATTTGCCCCTGACCGCTTCGGGGGCAATGCTGGGCGGGTATCTGATCGCGATGTATTTGGCTAAAGTTAAAGAGACGGTTTATAAGGTGGAGTGGGGGTTTGCGGGTTTCCTGGCCTGTATTTGTATGGTGGTGATGTCGTGGCATATATTTTTCGGGATCGAGAGGAGTCCTAACTCGGGTAGTTTTTATGGGCGAAAGAGCAGGGGGTATACTCAGAGACTGGGAGAGATTTCGCGGCGCAGGCAGCGTGATATTAAGTTCGAGTGGGAAAAAATCGGTGATCATATTCGCGAGCACAGCGAGGTGAGTGACAGGATATATGTCTGGGGTTGGTATCCGGGGATATATGTGCGGGCGCAGCGGTTGAGCCCGGCGGCGAAGGCTTTTACCAGTGAGATGCATGTTATGGCACCTGCGGAACTGGCGAAAGAGATTGGGGAGCTTCTGGAGAGTTTCGGCAAAGATAGCCCTAAGTTTGTGGTTGATAGTCGTAAGCGTCACTATCCATGGGACAGGCC
>JBHPGW010000111.1:0-6128 GCA_042569785.1 Planctomycetota bacterium
TCGCACATTGGCTCTCGACGAGAGAGTGATTTCTAAAAAATCTGTAAGAAACTAATTTTAACCAGATGGCACACTTACCAAGCGAAGCGTACCATCGCCTTTTAATGAAATGGAGGTACTTGAAAATGTCTGAAGAAAACAATGATAAAAATTTAAAGAGTTGTCAAATGAAAGCAGCAAGCAAAATAAAACCAACAATTGTAAACGTTAAAAAGCTCAACATGAGGATACAAAAAGTAAAGTTTCCAAAACCCAATAAGAACAAAACAATCGACAAATACAAACAGGAATTACAGGAAGGCTATAACGTAGAGCAAGTCTGGATTGAGGAAATTATGCTTTTCAGCGGTGTAGACTATGAGGTGTTTTGCAACAATCTATTAACGAGTTTTGACTGGCTACGTGGCAAAGGCGGTTTCGACTCCGACTATGAACCCGTTAATGAGAATAGACAGACACTAACAGAGGATAACCGTGTTGATGGTGCTTGTCCAAAAAAGTTTCATATCAGGAAGAATGTATCTTATGCATTCGGTATTTTATGCATAAACACAGACAACAATGAGATGATAATTGTCAACCCCGAAGGATGCGACTACGCCAGGCATGTTGGCTTTGTGTCTTAAGCCAGGAGGCAGGAAAAAAACAAGCATAACTACACCAATAAGCACGTTCAGTTTGCACATCAAACAAAACTAATTATCACATTTAATGAAAGGTATTTGAAAATGGAAACAATTCAAGCAAAAGTAAGTGAAAGATTATTAACAAAGGCCAGTAGATTGTTCACTGGTACAATGGACGGCAGGATTATTGAGATCTTGCAGAACTCAAGGCGAGCGGGTGCGACGCACGTAAACATTATCAACAAGGACGGTTTTATTACAGTCTGTGATAATGGTAGTGGGATTGACGATTTTTCAAAATTGCTGCATCTCGGTGATTCGGACTGGGACGATGCAATGGAAAAATCTGAAGATCCTGCAGGTGTTGGTGTATTTTGTCTGGCACCGAGAGAAGTAACAATTTGCAGCGGAAACAGGAAGGTATGCATAACCGAGAAGGCCTGGACAGGCGAGCCGGTTGAGGTTGTACAAAATGGTGAATCTGTAAAGGGTACAATTCTTGTATTCAAGGATGAGCCGTGGGAATTCGCGACAGTTGAAAAACACGCTGTATTCAGCGGTTTGACAGTTACAGTTGATGGGCAGCAATGCAGCAAAGAATCGTTTTGCTCTGAGGATGCTGCCGATTATCCTGCACTGGGCTGCAAGATTGAAGTACGTCACAAGAAAACCCTCAATAAATGGCATACACATTTCAGACACGGGTACTATTCCAACGATGTCCTGGTCAACTTCCATGGCCAAGTGATCTCTTTTACCAATTCACCGGTAAGCGATACAGAGCTTACATTCCTAGTTGATATGACCGGAGAGCCGACCGGTATCCGACTGATGCTTCCGGCACGAACACAGCTTATCGAAAACAAAGCATTTGAAGAGATCAAGGCTGTGATTGAGATTGAAGCATTCCGATTCATACAGAAACAAGGCTCGCACAAGCTGCCTTTTAAGGAATACAAACGTGCGAAGGAACTTGGCATCGATCTGCCGGAGGCTGAGCCTGTATTTGAAGTGGGACTGCTTTATGGTGAGAATATAGAGCCAATAGAGATAACAAGGCCGGAAGATTTTCCTCTGAGCAAATGTTACAGGCTAAGTAAGGATTGCGAGGATAAATGCGAAACTGATGAGGCTAATATGCATCTTCTGGCGGCAACAGGGAAGTTCAAAGAGCCTTTTGTACCGGTAAAGATTCCTCCTGCTTATGATGGGTACAGTTGGGCAAATCTGCCTGTAGTGAACAAAGTTGAGGTGACAATAGGCAGGGAAATTGGCCAGCAAGGTATCTGGAGTGAAACGCTTGTTGCTGTTGATTCACTGCAAATAACAGTACACACAAGTGATAACAAAGTATTCAAATCTGATGTACTCATGGCGGTACTCGATGAGCCCGTTGAGAAACGAAGCTGGTGCTGTATGAATGTGTATGTCACGCTTGAGGCCAGGAATCAACTGAGTTCAACCGATATATGGTTCCACCTTGGCGGCTGGAACGATGAAGGTGATACATGGGACACACAGAAATATCAGGTTGAGCAGGAACTGGAAGAATTCTGGGCAACTATTATTGGCCCTGCCGAGTATCTGCGGTCAAAGCTTCGAGAGTGTCTTTACGGCGTTGTTAAGGACTGGAGGCAGATAATCTTCGATGACAACGAAGCCATTACGATTACATACAAGGATGGAAAAGTAAAGTCATACGAATCACCATACAAGAATTCCGCTGCCAATTAAACATTAGGTCGTAGTTTTCAATTCAAAGTATCAATCAATTTAACCAGATGGCACGCTCTATACACTGCGAGCGTGCCATCGCTTTTTAACGAAATGGAGGTATTAAAATGGCTTGGAGACCAAGTGAACAACTGATTGAAGGGGTGCTTGATAATACAGCACCGAACAAAGTTACCGGCTCGATGTTATTTGCCGGCATGAAAGAAAAGGTAGTTTTTGATTTGGAAGGCAACTTCCATAGGGACATTCGCGGAGCAAAGGTAAGGCTTCGGGGTGAGGGTGAATCAGCGAGTGAAGTTGTAGCTGAAAAGTACATGGAAGGTTTTTCAACTTTGCAAAAAGGAAAGGTTGGTGACATGACAGCGGGATTGCCGCCATGTGACTATGGAGCACTTGGAGAAGCTTATTTTGAATGGTACGGAGATGATAATGGCCGGGTTGTTATAGAGCTTGGCACCGATCAGGTAGAATTGCTTACTCAGCCAATCCCGGCATGTGAGTCTGATCCGATCAGCCGAAAAGAACAAGCGGAAAATATGGCAGGTTTTCTTTGCGGTATTGCATCTGAGTTAGGAGTGCCTGAAACCAGAGCTATAGCTGTCGGCGAAACAGTAGCGGTAGAGCGAGCCAAAAAGGTTATCGCCAATAACAAAATCCGTGGGATGAAACTTTTGCCTAAAGAGCTTCGCGAAAAATTGCCGCCATTGTATTCCCAGGATGGTAAAGGCGGTAAGGCTGTTGTTTACACGAAGTACTTCACCCCGAGCTCAAATTGGACCTGGCTGGCAACTGAGGGCGAGCCTATATTAGATGAATCAGGAACGCATGAGGTGGATTACAAATTTTTTGGATTGGTTTTCGGCTATGAGCAGGAATTTGGATACTTCCTCTTAAGTGAACTTGAAGAAGTTCGCGGGCCTATGGGACTGCCTATTGAACGTGATCTCTACTTCCAGCCAAAAACACTTGAAGAAATAGCACCGGAGATGTTTCGGAAGGAGGAGCGAAAATGAATAGCAAAGATTACAGAATAAACCCTCCCCCAAAGGATGCCGGAGAAGAACCATTATTTAGAGTTGTGTATGCAATTGATGTCAATGCTTCTGATGAGCAAAAGGCGGCTGAGCAAGCATGGCAGATGATGCGGGCTAAAGATGCTTTTGATCCGATACTTACGGTGCTGGACAGTGAAGGCAAGCAGACAAAGCTTGACCTGACTGATTTGCTGGAATTCAACAAGGTGACAACCGGCTTCGTTGTTCAAAAATTCCGCAAGGATAATACTGGTAAGTTCAGGTGTATTCATCAGGAGTTTATCGCAGGCGATGACATTCAATTCGAGGATGTAAAAGGCGAGTCAATAGAAACTCCGGAGCATGAATATCAGCAGTTCAATATGGCATTGGTAAGCAGCAGTCAAATCATTGATCGGCTGGGAGATGTCATTACAAGCGTCGATGTCGGCGGCGAGCAATCGAGACAGTTTAGCCATGAGATAAAAATCCTGGATGAACTGCTAAAAGACCTTGGCTGGTTGTCAAAGGATTAAACCACAGAATTTCAAAAAAGAAAGTGAGGCGAATTATGAAGCTATTTGAAGCACAAGCAACTGAATACAACGGCGAGCAGGAATACTCTCAGAGCAAATTGTTAGCTGCTGAGAACATTGACCAGGCCTGGCAGACAGCCAGAGATTATTTCAGGCAGTGGTATGACGATGGTGATGAGCCGGAAGATCATAATACTGATAACCCTGATGAATTTGAATTTGTCTGTGGCTGTATCAGGTTGAAGATTAAAAGCATTCAGGAAACTACCCTTGATGAATGGGTAAAGACGCGAATTACGCTACACAGTATTTCAGATTTGCCGGAAAACTTAACTAAAATTCCTGCTATGAAGCTGCGGAATACATGTCAGCAGATGTTAGATACATTGGATATCGGCGGTGAACAAGCCCGGCAATTCGCGGAAGAAATTGCGATGCTAAAAGATGCCCTTAAAGTCGCACCGGTGGTAAATGATAATTGCCCTAAATGCGGTGCCGGCTCTGATGAACGTGAGTTTGCCAGCAGAGACTTTTTAGGCATCGAAGCGATACACATGCACTATCTCTGCAAGAAATGCGGCAGCGAGATAATCGAAGAATTCACTTTAACAGATGTTTTCATCGATAATCCAACTACCTGATGGCTGTAAGCCATTCAACCACAGCGTCGTAACAAATCAACCGTAAGTACAAATCTCTAAAACCCCTCAAACGAAAGGATACATTATGCGATACAGAAGATTCTATGCGCGTAGTCCGCCTTAAACGGACTACGTATCAGAAGTAAATTGTATATTTTAAACAAGAAAGTTTTAACCTAAAAATTGAAAGGAACAAAAATGAGGATTTTATTTATCAACAATTTGGGCGGCGGATTTGCAGATTTCATTAACGTTGAAGAAGGCACAAACATTGAAAAGCTTTTCAAGCAGAAGATGTCAAACGAACAGTCTGCCGATTACCTGATCAGGGTTAATCGTCAGCCGGTTCCTAAGGATTATGTCCTTAAGGAAAATGACCGGGTGACAATAACCCCGACAAAAATCGAAGGTGCGGCCTGCTGAGTCACCAGCAGACCGCTTAACCGCAAACATTAACCATAAGGCCTCTGCTTATTTTTCAATTATAGGCGGAGGCCTTTTTTGCGCAAGGAAAAAGTTATGAAAAAATACAGAAATATCATAAAGCTGTCAAATCTGCTTTTGGATGCTCTAAACGAGCTTAAAACAGCAAGATTGCAGAAGATTCAGGCCAGCCTGGAAGACTTCAGCTGTAAATGTAGTGATGCGACCAAAGACTCGCATCTATTTTATGCTGCTGTTGAAAAAGGCTGGTTCGGTTCGGCTGAAAAAATCAGAACAAGGGTAAACAGGAACCTGTCTGATTTTTCGTATCAACTTCAAAGGTTCAAAGACCTTGTAAGTTCAGATGAGACCAAGTTACCAAAACTGGCTGATATCTTTGCGGATCTATCACAGATAGACCAGGATATCGGCGAATATCAATTCGATTTGAAGGAAAAAACCATCTCGGTAATAACTGACTCTATTACACTCGATGATATTGCGTTTGGGCCATTTGAAATAAAATTGTTCCTCAATGAGATAAACAAACTTTACACTGACAGCCCTTACAGAGTTATAGCACTTGAACCCAATCCTGCCGGATCTGATTCCTGTGTTACCCATCCACATGTAAGCTCTGAAAAGCTTTGTGAAGGCGACGGTGTTGTATCTATTAGGAAAGCTATTGAACAGGGCCGCTTGTGCGATTTCTTTACGATGATCGTAAACATCCTTCAGACCTACAACCCCGACAGTCCGTATGTGTCCCTCGATGACTGGGAGGGTATATCCTGTTATGACTGCGGCTATACGGTTTCGGGTGATGAATGTTATTACTGCGAATACTGTGACAGAGATTATTGTTCACAGTGCAGCAGTTACTGCCAGATGTGTGATACCACACTCTGCCTTGGATGTGCCTATGAGTGTCCCGGCTGTAACGAACCGGTTTGTCAGAGTTGTACAGCTAAATGCAAAGAATGTGAAGAGGTGTTTTGTAAAGACTGTTTAACTGAAGAAGGTCTATGTCAAAATTGTGAAGAAAACAGAAAGGAAAATAGCGATGAAGAACAGAAAAAAGAAGAACCAACAGAACCAAAGGCCAGTCCTGCGGTTCAGCCCAACAGCGTGGGCGAAGTTATTGTTCATGCGTGA
>JBHPGW010000112.1:0-6103 GCA_042569785.1 Planctomycetota bacterium
GGATATTCTGATCGTCCCCCCAGGGAACATGAACAGAAACCCCAGGCACTAAATCTTTTATCCATTGATAAAGAATATTAAAGAGCAACTGATCTCCAAAGTTTGGATGATTATATGCACCAATCACTACTATTGCCTTTTGCTTTCTTGGCATTATATTTCCTGCTTACTACTGATAACGCGCTCAATCAAATTGCTAGCTATGCCTTTAAAGATTAGTCTCTCATTTTCTGAAAGAGTAATATTCCAGTAACTAATCCCAATAACAACAACAGAAGTAAACATGCATAATAATAATTGAATTAAAGACATATTTGCAACTATCCTTTTCCAACTTATAAGAAAAAGGATGAAAGTCAATAACGGTACAATTAACCGGAGCAAACACATCCTAATGTATTTAAAAATACTAAGGCTTAAAACCTTGCATGAATAAACCGGTATAATAATAAGTGACACAAAAACAACAGGCAGACTCATTCCTATCGCAACACCTAAAAGATCCATATTTCCTATTTTAAAAAATAGAATCGCAGAAATTATACTGGTCAGCGTAGTAACAACAGCAATTATAGCAAAAACGCGATGATGTCCTATACCATTAATAACAAAATAACTAGTCTGAAGACTAAGCCAGGTTACTTGTGTTATAGCCAAAATCGGAATAAGATAGCTCACTCTTATAAAATCTTCACGACCAAGCCAAGCCATTAATATTTCATTACGAAAGATACAAAGAAAGAAAGCCGCTGGTAACGACACCATCAAAACATATTTAATGCTTCTTAAAAACAATATTCTCACACGTTCCATATCACCCAGGGCCTGAAACTGACTTGCAGCAGGTTTTATAACAACAAGGCCTATCGCCAAAAATCCTCCTATCAACGCAGCTAATTGGTAGCATGTTGAGTAATAAGTTGTCTTTGCAGGACCCAACAAAAATCCAGTTACCCAGATACCTCCTTGAGCAAAAAAAGCCGTGGCAATTGTATAAATAGCACTATTAGCACTATAAGCAAATATCGATCGAAATGTCTTAAGGCTTGCATTTCGGAAAGAAATTGTTATCTGAGGGCAAAAATATTTAGCTAAAAAAGTTAAGATAACTACGGGCAAAACAAGTCTTGCAACACCTAAACAAGTTAATGCAATAATACCATAATCCAATCCTAATAACAAAAAAGCTGCCAAGGTATAACAAATTGTCATTAGAACTTCGACTATTCCAATGCTGGTAAATGATTGCAGGCCATTCATGACTGATCTAAAAACACTAAAGGGCATCCATATTATGAATCCTATTCCGGTAATGCCAATAACAATCCGGCTAACTGTATAATGTTCTATTGGCACATGGACCCAGACTGGAAATTTTACTACAAGTGTGATCACTGCCACTAAGATAATTATCGAAATGATTGAATAAAAGACAATAACCGTGCTTATAACTTCAGATATACGATTGTAATCTCTGCGTACCAGCCCTTGTGGAACCTCTCTATTAACCGAGGAATTAAGACCAATTTGTAAAATCCATGAAATATACAGAATAGAAAAACTTATTCGCCATATACCATAAAGTTCATTGCCTACCTGTGAAAGAATATATGGAACAAGAAGAATGCCAACAGCGATGCGAAACAGTGAAGGGAAGCCATTCCAAAAAGCATTCCCTAAAAGTCTTTGGCTATGACTTTTAGCTTGTTTTGTCATTTAATTAGTCTTTCTGAAAATACCGGATTATCATAATGATAAATTATGATAATTTAATATCGCTGAACAGTCATAGAACCCAAAAATCCTCTAAATTTCGTCCCCGTCGGATGCAAATACCCCCAAATCTTATCTTGACATCGCCTTAAAATAAACAAATCTGGCTCAGATAAAAGCAACTAAACATACCTACCATCAACATAAGTTATTGGTATAGTCTTGCTTACGTTTCTGTTGCACAATACACAGCCTACTTCATGCCTTAGCTATAATTTCAGCTATTCTCTCTGCGGTTTTACCGTCCCAGAATTTCGGAACATGGCAGACATGACTATCACTGGTATCTCTTATTTCATAGTAGTTTTTCAAAATATCCTCAGTTGTAATGTGCACAAGCCGATTCGTTCCTTTAGTAATTGTTACCGGCCGTTCGGTATTTTCACGCAATGTCATACACGGCACGCCTAAAATTGTCGTCTCTTCCTGTATCCCGCCGGAATCTGTCATCGCAAGCCCGGCATTGCTCATTAAGCACAGAAAATCCAGATAGCCGACAGGCTCAAGCAAAATCAGATTCGCCATCGCTTCAACTCGCTTGCCCAAATCTGTCCCCTTGATATTATTTCTCGTTCTTGGATGTATCGGGAATATCAGCTTCATCTCCTTCTCGATCTCTTCAAACGCTGCGATAATCTGTTCGAACTTTTCCATATCATCAACATTGCTTGGCCGATGCAACGTTATCACCCCATACTCTTTAGCACAAAGCCCTAATCGAGTCAATACATCAGAATTTTTTGCTTTCTCGCGATTGGCCATAAGCGTATCGATCATAACATTGCCGACAAAACGCACCTTCTCAGAATTAATACCTTCCTTTAGAAGGTTATCTACACCAGACTGCTCAGTAACAAATAGCAAATCACTGATACTGTCAGTTAGCACACGGTTAATCTCTTCAGGCATGTCACGATCGAAACTACGAAGTCCCGCTTCTACATGTATCAACTTAACGCCTAATTTAACCGCGACCAGACCACATGCTATAGTACTGTTGACATCGCCTACAACTAAACAATAATCAGGCTTAAAATCCAGAACGATAGGCTCAAAGCATTTCATAATTTCCGCCGTCTGAACCGCATGGCTGCTCGAACCGACTTCCAGATTTATATCCGGCTTAGGAATGCCAAGCTCATCGAAAAACAGCTTGCTCATGTTCTCGTCATAGTGCTGACCGGTATGAACTAACAGTGTTTCAAAATTACCATTCGCCTCGAACGCACGCATGATCGGTGCTATTTTCATGAAATTAGGGCGAGCGCCACACACACATATAATCTTTACCATTTCCAATTCCTTAACCTTGTTCTCAATAATTATCTGTAAATCTAAATGTACTCCGTCCCTGTCGGATGCAACTCGGTGCACATCCGTTACGATTGTTACGAGACGATCACCCTCGAATCTATACGCCGCAAATACAAATTACACCACTGTTTACGTTAATATCGGCTGATTGTTTGGCTTGATTCAAGTCTAAAATGATAATTCTCATTACGAAGATACCCCCTTATCCTGCTGTAAAGCCACTTGCCTCGTTTTTTTGCAATATAAGCCAGGCTATTATAGGACTACTAATTGGCTCTAACTGCATCCAGGCAGCAAAAAAACCACGCCAACCACTAAATAGTGAACGAATTTCCTAAGATAAACCTCCTTTCGTCCTAAAATCCCTTTTTAACCGCCTTATACAGCACTCCGATCTGCTCAAAATCGAACCGATCAAGCAGAAATACCGGACAATACCCCTGCTTTGCCGTAACCACGTAAATAGGCCGCTGCTTAGCCAATTCATCGATCACATCCTCATCATAATCTTTCAAATTGTCCACAGACCCATGAGCAGAAACAATACTAACATCCCTGCGCATACCCTTAACCTCCTGGGCATACAGCAACGGATACACCGTCGTACCGTCAGAGTATATTACCGCTCGGTCTTCAACTATATCCAAAGCCTCACGCGCAAATCGATCAGCACCATGATACCCCGTCTTCCATGGCCGAAGGAAAAAGCTCAAGTCATCTCGATAAGGTATCATTCTCTCACGCCCGCTATTTATCCCGACCACTTTCGCCATTTGCGGCGCAAACACATAAGCCCCAACCGGCAGAAAACTAAGCAGCAGAATCGCCATGGCCAACGTCTTTGGTTTCTTCTCGATCACAACGCAGACCCCAACACCTATCAGGATCGAGACCACACAATAAAACGGTATGAAAAACGCGTACCGATCCACGATCGTATAACGAAAAGCAAAAACAAAAAACAGTACCAACACCGCTATTATAATATTACTAAAACTTCGCCTTGGCCCAGCCTTATACAAACTCCCGAGCCCAAAAAACAAAAGCAGGATATTAGGCGTCGCAAAGTTCAACGCTATCCACATTATATTTTCTTTAACTATCCTCATCGACATCGACGTATTAAGCACCGCCTCCTGCCAACTGTCGCCAAACAAAGCCGACACCACGGTACCCGCAACATCACCGCTTTGGATCATATTCTTAACGATCAAATATTCATAAGGCAATGCTCCAACAATCCATAACCCAACGATAATTATCAAATGCTTAAAACCGATTTCCTTGCTGACTAACAAAACAATAAAAAACACCGCATAACACGCAAGCGGAATCGACCCCAACATATGATTAGCCACCGCAAGCCCGTTAAGCAATCCAAGCCAATACAAATATCCAACCCGTCGGCTCTGCGCATACAGCAATAGCATGATCAATTCAGCCGTAAATATCGCAATGTAAAGTGTATAAGTTTCAGCAATACTTGCGTGTCGCCAAAACGTATGAGAAAGCGCAAAAGTAACAGCCGCTACAAATCCCGGCAAATTTTTACCCACCCACAAACGCACTAACAAAAACACATTCGCCACCGCCGCCGCCGCCGCTATCGCCGCGACAAGATTAACTCTAAAAGCAAATTCACCCAAAGGCACATACTTAATCCCGATAGCCAAAATATAAAACAAAGGATGCGCAAGCGCCAGCCCCATACCCCCTTCAATATCGTTATGCCATACCCGATACTGTATCGTCCCGCTGTCCTGCCACAAGCTACCCGGAGCGCAGCTAACAACATATAACACTGCCGCCCCAAGCATCACCAGCAAATACAACCGCAACAACTTCCGCCTTGCCCCCGACTCAATTGCACTTTTAATTTTCATCCATGAAACCTCAGCAAACAGTAACAACTAACCCTTCACTACTGACATCAAAATCAAAAAATCTAGCCCGCTCGTTACCAGGCTCATCTTCCAGCATCTTACGAACCGCCTGAGCATCCTCAGCCGACTTACATATCATCAGCATAAACCCGCCGCCGCCGGCCCCAAGAAGCTTAGCACCATAAACAAATGGCTCAACACGCTTAAATAGCAACTCTATCTCATTACTGCTGCTGTTCGGGTCCAACTGCTTATTAAGCCTCCACGCTATATCTACCAATCGACCAAACGTCTCGGTATCTTTACGAACCATCGCCTCTGCCGCATCCTCTGCCCCCGCTCGTATCCTGCCAAGCGTCGCCATCGTATCACGCTGCCTATTGAGATATCGCCCCACAACCTGCTGCAGAATATTCTTAGCAAGTCTGGTAATACCGGTATAATATAATAAACTCTGCCCGTTATTAAGTCCAGGCCTGAGAACGTCATCCGACAAATAACGAATCGTCGCGTCAGGCAGCAAACCAGCCTGGGTACTTATCATCTTCACCCCGCCGACAACTCCGCCGATCTGGTCCTGCCAACCGCCTCCCGTTGTCAACGCCTGTTCCAACTTCAGCACATTATGAAATAATTCTCGCTGCGACAATTCCCTGCCCATAGCTCGCCCGATAGCTGCGATGATCACCGCACCCATTATGCTCGATGTACCCAGACCACTGCCCTTTGGGATCGCCGCCAAAGTAGTTAATTCGATCCCGCCGCCAAATTTACTCAGCATCTTTTTCAAACTCGTCCCTTTTCGCCAGAACTTCATCGCAGGCGAAAATCCCGACAAAACCAACGCCGCCTTGGCAAGAGCGAAGTTACTCGTTGCTTTTCGATAATCCATAAGATCATCGAGCTCTGTGATCTCGATCCTCTCTCCAAGGTCTATCGAGCCAATCCTAACCACCGGTTCATCTATAACCCGAACATAAGCCTGAATCGGAGGCTGACCGTTAAGATCGACCGCTGCATTGACAACACACCCACCATACTCAAGCGAGTAGGGCGGCGTATCCGTCCATCCGCCGCCAACGTCAACTCGCGCAGGTGCCCTGGCCCAGCCTTATACAAACTCCCGAGCCCAA
>JBHPGW010000113.1:0-5962 GCA_042569785.1 Planctomycetota bacterium
ATTTTGATGCTATAGCACGAGCCGGGGTGTATTCGGGGGTCCTTCGAAAAATGATCCTTGCTTTTAAGAACGATCGGACGGAACTTGACTTGATGCTTGGTTTTCTGGCTGAGGCGGCGTTGACCGGAAGCGGATTTTATAATGAGATCGATCTGCTTGTGCCTGTTCCGATACACTTCTCGAGGCGGTTGATCCGCGGATATAATCAGTCTGATCTTTTGGCGAAGAAAGTAAAACACCGGTCCGCGAAAATCAGTACCGATCTGGTACGAATCCGGCGAACCAGAACACAGGCGACAATGGTTAGTCCGGTGAGCCGAGCAAAAAATGTTGCTGGTGCATTTTCTGTACGCAGGGGGCATGGCTTTGCCGGTCGTCGGGTTTGTTTGATAGATGACATCAAGACGACCGGGGCGACGTTGAACGAATGCGCTAAGACGTTGAAAGATGCCGGTGCTGTGAAAGTCTTTGCTATAGTTTTAGCGGTTGCCGGTCAGGACATCAATTAATCGTTGGGGTAAATGCTGTCATCATCGGCCAGAACACCTTTGTCGTAAAGAAGCTTTAGAAACCGTCGCCGCAGTTTCCTGAAAGGTGTGGCTACCATTCGGTGCAAATCGATAAGTTTTCCAGTTCGACGTGACTTGATCTTTTCCTCGGGCTTCAAGAGGTGCGGACATATTCTGCGTTTGTGTTTTAGGATATGGTAGATGTCGGCTCGTTGCAGTGCATGTTTTAGTTTGCTGGAGAAGCGTTTGAAAAACAGTGGGCGCTGCTTGAAGTGCTGGGATATCTGGAAGTCGATAATATAAGGTTTGCCATCGTCGCCAAGTAAGAGATTATTTCTTTTGTTTGAGTCGACATAAACAACGTTGTTCTGGTGTATTTGCCGAGTCAGTTCTATAAGGTTATCGAAAAAATCGTCGGGCAGGTTTTTATTTTCGTCGAGAGTTTGGCCTTCAATATATTCGTATGTAAAGCCGGTTTTGCCCCAGCGATCAAGTATGTGCGGAATCTGCTGTAAATGACTTAATCTGCTAAGGATCGAGATTTCATGTGAACAGATGATTTTCCCAAGCCAACGCAACGGCAGACCTATAAAATGTTGTTGGCGTCCCATTTTTAAGATAAGCCTGGAAGGCGACCTGGTCTCGGTGGTATTTGTCGGGGTTGCTAACTCGTAAAGAGCGGTTGCGGCAAAGAAGTCGTGCTTTAAAACTTTGCGTAAATTATAACTACCAGCGGAGATATCAATTTTTTTCGGCAGTCCTTTTTTGCCACAGGCATACATGTGATAACCAAGCGTTTTGAGCATTACTTACTCCGTTAGAAACCTGATGTTAAGCGGTTATAGTTTTTCGTATCTTGTAACCGCTCGGTACAAGCCGTTAATCCTTTTGCCCTGGATGGTAATAGGCGAATATTTTTCATTTCTGGGTTGCAGCCTGACCTTGTCTTCAGGTTCAAAAAAAATACGTTTAAATGTCGTCTCATGAGGCATCGCGAACCGAACGAAACAATCGTCTCCATTATTTACCGGTGCGGCAGGTGAAAAAACCACAATGTCACCTTCACGGAATTTAGGTTCCATGGAATCTCCGACTACTCGAACGGCAAACGCATTTGGGTCATGTAAATCAGGGCAGCGAACATAATCGTCGGCTACACCGACCGGATAGTCAAGGTCGCTGAAATCACATGGATAACCGGCGGCTACTTTATTAATCACAGGTATCAGCCTTGAAGTGGACAGCAGGGAGTTGTTTTTTTCAACTTCAAGTTCATTTTCAGCAAGAAGCTTATTAAGCTGCTGCGTATCGGGGGTTGTGTGTACAATGTTTTTGATGAACAGTCGCCACTTCTGGTTTTCGGTCTGGGCGTTTTCATATTTGAGTCGCAGGTCGTTAGGCATACGTTCGATATTAGCGATGTGCAGCAGAAGTCCGGGCTCAAACTCAAGTATCTTTTCGAGTTTTTTGAGCAACTGCTCACCCGGTGGATTTTTTACCTTGCCGGTCTCGATAGTTGAGAGGTATGGTTTTGAAAAACCGACCTGGCCGCTGACTTCGTCGAGAGTCAGCTTTAAGAGTTCACGTTTTTTCCTTATTAATTGTCCCAGAGCCATAGTACGACCTCATTCGGGTAACTGCTTTTATTCGATTTCAACGATTTCATATTTAGTACTTCCCAGGCCGATACGCTCGGCGTGGTCGAATTGATGAGATTGGTTAAGTGTATCATTTTTGAGTAACTGTGCCAAATTCCTGCGGCCTTTTGCTTCTATCATATCGGCGGCGGCTTTATCGACGGCGACCGGATCGGTTGAAGCTAATATACCAATGTCATCGACTATATTTTTCATATCAGGGGTTGAGAAACAGTCGCAGTCCTTTGTGATCGAGATAGCGTAGTTGAAAAATGCGGCTTTTCTCTCTTTGTCTTTTATGGCGCCGAGTGCGTGTTCGGCAATATTTTTCTGTAGCATTTCCTTGCTGACATCTTTCTTATGTTTGACTGCGTCGAATCTGCATACCGCGATACATTCGGCGCAGCCTATACATTTGTCCTGGTCGATATGCGCTTTTACCTGGTCGATGGTGATAGCGTCAGCGGGACAATGCTTTAAACAGTCGCCGCAGCTTTGGCAACTATTGTTAATTTCAAATTCAAGGACGGCGTGCTGTCGCATTTTTCCTTTTCGATTGGCACAGCCCATGCCGAGAGTTTTTATCGTAGCGGCGGCACATGCTTCGCAATGGCCGGTAAAATGCGCAATTGAAATAATAGATTGGCAGTTGACTATATCAGAGGCAATGAAAACTTCTTCGTTCATTTCGCAGTTGATCCTTACGGGCAGTTCAGCGTTACCGAAAAGTCCATCAGGAGCAATAAATGGTGCGCCGAGTTTCTCGAAGCAGAAGCCGTGCTCGTGGGCGAGTATGGTATGGTCGATCGCGTTGTGTCTTCTTCCGCCGTATAAAGTGCTGGTATCTGTCAGAAATGGTTTTGCCTTTAGCTTTAGCAGTTCGCCTACTAAGCCTTTAATGCATGGGGGCTTGATGTAGGTGGTGTTGCCGGCTTCGCCGACGTGAATTTTTACAGCGGTATAGTCCTTTTCCGCGAAACAGTCGGCGAACTTTCCAGCCTTGAACAGCTTTACCGCTTTTTCGGAAATAACCTCTGGGCCTTCGTCGAGAGAGGCTTTAATAAAGAATACTTTCGATGTCATTGGAATTCCAATTGCATTATTTTTACGGCTTGCAAATCTTGCACGGCCTTTTGCCTGCTCTTATCGCTTCATCAGGACTGTTATAGCCGATAAGATTTGCTGATTTTATTCCCTTTGCTGAACCGCAGTCGAATTTATGGAAAATCTTACTCTTTTTCGATGCTACATATTGATGACTCGAAGTGGTCGGTTTAACAACTGGTAAAATTCTTTTTTGGGCATAGGGTTCGGCTTTTTCGATCTTTGCCTGCTTAGTACCTTTTGGATTAGCTGTTTTGTAGCCTGTGATAAAGGTGTCAATCTGCTCGGTTACTACCTTGGTAACCGCGGCAGGCATCTGTTCCGCGGAAACCGCTCCCATAATAGTCTTTGTTTGCCAAACATCTGCTTTTAACCTTAATTTTTTGCGAAAGTGTACGGTTCTTGCCAAAAAAGTTTGGATGTTAAAAACATATTGCTGTGAATCTCTGAGCTTGATCATGTCTATCTCGATCCTGAGTTCCGGAGCATTAAAAGCTCTAAGTGGTCGGCTTATATAAGAGAGGTCGGCTATTTTGATTCCTGCCTGTTGGAGTTTGCTGTTTACCTTTTTATCAAGCTCCTTCCAGATAAGGCCGTCTTTGTTCGGCTCATTATCATCAGGCACAATAAAAACGTGCAATTGTTTTATTCCAGTCAGGGTCTTCTCCGATTCACCGGAAAGCATAAGTTTATCATTGGGCCAGGGAAAACCTACCTGGCTCGCAGCAGTGACAGATAAAATCAAGACCAGAGCAATTATAATAAGGCGGTACTTTTTCATTTTCATAATATCCTTAAGAATTTATGCAATGAGCGCAAAAGCTTCAGTCACGTTCATGCCTTGTTTGATCCCGATGTCGATCGCCTTTTGGTTTGGGTTTGTGACTTTTCGGTTTTGGAAACGCTCGAGTGTGCCAATAGGATTGTCCGGGGTGCTTTCGACAATTGCCGCGGCTACGCCATAGCCTTGGCAAGCGTCGACGTCTATAGCTGGACATGCGAGGAAACCCCTGGGGCCTGTGACGATGAGGATATTGAAGCCTGGCCATTTGGTTTGTACGCCTTCTACCGGGCCGTTTGGAGTCTGGTAGGTTTTTGTATGGATTTCCATGTTTTTTGCCTTAGAAACCCCCTGCAGTGCAGGGGGCTAACAAAAATTCTGTTTGGATAAATGTAAATTATACTTGTTTGCCGAGATGTTTTCCGATCTCGGTTAGCTTTTCATGGAGCAATTCTTTAGTTTTGGCCTCAATGTTGAGTCTGAGTAGAGGCTCGGTATTACTTGGGCGGCAATTACACCACCAGTCTTTATACATAACAGTGACGCCGTCGAGATAATCGACTTTAGCGTCATTATATCTTTTGGCAAGCTCATTCATTTTTGTTTGTTTGTCTTCGACCTCGAAGTTGATCTCTCCACTGCTGTGGTATCTTCTGAGCGGTTTGATAAGCTCGCTCAAAGGTTTGTCAGATTGGCTGATAATATTCAAAACGTGTACCATTGTTATCATCCCTGAATCCGCCCAGAAGTTGTCACGATAGTAGAAGTGTCCGGAAAGTTCGCCTCCGAAGACGGCGTGTGAGTCTCTGAGTGCCTTTTTCATAAAAGAGTGGCCGACACGTTCTCTTCTTGGCGTTCCTCCATTCTTGAGAATATCTTCTGAAACGACCAGGCTGCTTCGCAGATCGTATACGATTACGGATTTCGGTTTAATCTCCAGAAAATACGGCACCATCAAGGCCGTCAGCAGGTCGCAGCCTATGGTGTCGCCTTTTTCGTCGACCATGATAAGCCTGTCGGCGTCACCGTCGAAGCAGATGCCGAAGTCACAGTTGTTTTTCTTGATAACGGATTTTAGTTCTTTCAGATTTTCTTCAACAAGCGGGTTAGGTTCATGTTTGAATTTTCCGTCATGTTTGAAATTGATCGGGGATATTTCTATTGGCAGTTCCTGAAAAATAGCAGGTACCATCTTTCCGGCCATTCCATTTGAAGCGTCAATAGCGATCTTGAGTTTTTTTAAACCCGGCCTTAGAAATTTTAGGACGTGGTTTTTGTATTCGGAGGTTAGATCGAACTTCTCAACTGCCCCGTCTTCTTTGCCCTTGGTGTGAAGAAGCGCCATTGCGATATGCTCAATATCTTTTAAGCCGGTGTCGGCACCGACCGGTTTTGCCTGCAGGCCGGAAATTTTGAACCCGTTATACTTAGCTGGGTTGTGCGAAGCGGTTACCTGTACGCCGCCGCAGGTTCCGAGATGGTTGATAGCAAAATACATCTGTGGTGTATCGATCACTCCGATATCAATAACGTTTGCTCCTGTAGCGTTCATTCCTTTTATCAGAGCCCGCAGCAGTGATTTGCTGTGGGTGCGCATGTCCCTGCCGACACATATCGACTGAGCATTTGCTTGTCCTCGTTCATAGCCGCTGAGAAGTGATCTTAAGAACTGGGCAGTTGAATAGCCGATCTTCCACGCACCTTCTTCGGCGATCTGGTCTGGATAGACGCCTCTTATGTCATAAGCTTTGAAAATTGAAGAATCCATTTTTTGCTCCCTAATTTTTCCGATAACAGCTCATATAATTCACTTATTGCCTAACTGGCACTGTTAATTTATTAGATACTATACAAGGCTTTAAGGTATTCTGTCAACACTGAACTATGTCTTATCGATTCATTTGAAATGAATTTTTTTCGTTTGTTTTTTT
>JBHPGW010000114.1:0-5779 GCA_042569785.1 Planctomycetota bacterium
AGTGCCGTGTCCAGAAATAATAAAATGCTGGAAGTGAATTATTCAGCAAGCCCTACTTATTATTTTTATTCCTGCTTTTTTCTATGGCCTGTACAACATCGGCACATACTCTTTACACCGTTTCTCCGCGAAAATTTTCTTGAAACGGGCAAATCTCTGGATACCACCTTCAAGCGGCACGTTGACCCAATCGTCACCGATGAGAGGTTTGGCGTATTTAACGAAATCGTCAGTCACATCATATCTGCTTTCTGTGATCCATTCCGGCGGTATCTCCCGTACAGAGTTTGCAACTTCAGGTAACGAAACCTTATCGTAATAAGCTTGATAGGTGTCTCCGGGTTTACGCTGAATGGTGGACATCCAACCCGTTCCGTCCTTGAGAGCCACTTCAACTGCATGCCTTGCAACGAGAAAAGCTTCCTCGAGATCAACATTGGAGGCAAGCACCGAGACCATACGCTGTTCAAGCCCGGAAACATTGCACCAAGCCGGTCCATATTTGGAAAGCTTCTTTGAATTCAAATAGTGGGTGACAATTGTGCTATTCGTGCGTCCGTAAGGATCTTCAGCGTCGGTATGCCCAAAGGCGTCGCAATTCTCACTGAAAGTTACAAACTCCTGCCCTCTGTTGACAACAACAATACAACGCCGGCTTTGTTTAAGCTCGTCACTGACGGTGTCGGCAATTTCCTCAAGAGTAAATTTTGATTCCGGCAAATAGATATGTAAAGGCATTTCACGGTTTGGATCTCCCAGCCGGGCAGCGGCTGGAATGAAACCCGTGGCGCGGCCCATTGCCTCTAAGACGATGACGGGATTGTGCGTGCAACAACCCAGGCTTTCCTCATTGGCATTTTGGATTACATAAGCCCAATAACGAGCGATTGAACCATAACCGGGGGTATGGTCTAGGTACTTGAACTCCTGGTCGCCCACATCATTATCAACCGTTTTCGGAATTCCCACTACGGTAAGATCCATCTGTCTCTCTTTAGCTAAATTGGACAACTTATTGGCGGTATCCATAGAGTCATTGCCGCCAATGTAGAAAAAGTAGCCAATATTGTGAGCTTTTAGCACCTCGATAATTCGCTCAAAATCTTCCGAACGATCTTCCGACAGCTTATAGCGACACGTGCCAATAGGTCCTGCGGAAGGAGTTGTAGCCAATAGATCAATTTCTTTTTGGGGTTGAGCCGATATCTCAATCAGTTCCTCTTGAAGAATGCCTTCAACTCCGTGCGAGCCGGCATAGATTTCCCCGAATTTGGACGGGTAATCGCGACAGGCTTCTATGACTCCTCGCAGAGAGTTGTTGATCACCGGCGTCGGTCCGCCCGACTGCGCAACCAATACATTTAAATTCTTTTCCATGAACCTTTCTCCTGTTTATGTTTATTTTTTAAACATCATATTCTATAATTTTTTGAAATATTCCTGCTGGTGCCAAGGTCTATGCCTAATACATAATCCATTATTTAAGTTCGTCCAGAATTTCGAGAGTCTTATCCACCATAATCTGCCCGCCTTTGAAGCTGAACAGTGCATTGGATGCCTCATAGCCACCTTCTTCAGCAGCCTCTTCTGTAACTATATAGCCCTGAAGTTCGCCGTTAGCCATAGCTATCATAAACGTATCCGGCTTTGCTCCCTTGACAGCCAACGGATATTCGATAAAAACTTCTCCCTGCCAGCCGACGAAAGACCATTTGCCGATTTTTATAACCTGAATCTCAGCCGGCATGCAGGCTTTGCATACAGATTCCAGTTTCCCATCGAGAGCCGCTTGGGCCAGTACCACAGTCTCTTCAGCCCCGAACCAGTCGCATTCAGCGGTGCGAGTCTGTTTATCAGTCGGCCCATTTTCCCGGCGAAGCCTCTCAAGGGTTTGGATAGCTTTTTCAAGATGTGCCTCTGCCTTCTCGACCGATGGAAAGCCTCTTTTTGGAAGTTCGACAAACTGCTGTGTGGTTTTCAAATCAACCTTGTCTATATATTCGATTTGCCCGATTGCTTTTTCAACTGCTTTTCCAAGAATTTGTCCGAGCCGGTCTGCTTCTTCGAATGTATTTGCCTTTGTTACATGACGCGGGCTTTGGTTGCCGCATGGGCCTGTGTTATGCAGAACCGCACAGTCTTTACCCAATACATTCTCCTGCAGATATGTTTTCGACAAGCCGGGAAAATCACCGCTGATAAGACTCGAATCTTCATGCATAACCGTCGGGTGCATAGAGCAAACCAGCATACATGCGATATTCTTCTGCCCATCCGCGGATTTTACCATGAGCACCGGCACCTGATGGTCAGCTGGGCCGGCTGGGTCTCTGCGATTGGTGCCTACACCGGTATCGTCAGCGATTGCCAGACCGAGCTTTGCATCCTGAGCATTTTCAAATGCCTTGGTAGCTGCTTCGACGATGCAATCTTCTAAAAACAACAGGTATTTTTCATCAGCTTTCGGGACAGATGGATCAGCTTCATTGCTGATATAATTTACCGTGTGCGGTCCCGAATGAGTATGCGACGCTGTTATCATTATATTGCCAGCCAGCACGCCGATAGCCTTTTCAATTCTGCTCCTGGCCCGGCCGGCAAGATCTTTGCCGACAAAGATAATATCGTTCGATACGAAGATCACTTTTGTTCGACCATCCGAAAGATAAACAGCCGAACTCGACAGCCGATCATGAACGCCGGTACTATATCTTTCTACATGGGGATAGCCGAAAAGAAATTGTGAATCTTTCGGCGTAATATCAATCTGTGCTGCACCTGCTCTTAATGTGTTTTCCATTTTAATATCCTAAATAATAGTTCATTTTGCTTAAATATTGTTAATTTTATATTATAAGTTAATATTTTTCGAATGCAATTATTATGTCATCAATTTCGCGATGATATATAAAAAAAATTTTGGGTCGTCCCCAGCGTTTTTGAGCTAAAAATCAGAAAAATCATCAATAGTTCATAAAAAAACACAGTTTAAAATAGATTTTAGAGACCTGCCAGACACTTTGGACCGGCCAACCGGCTCAGTGGATTAATCGGCCGAAAATCCCATACTGCACAAACAGTGATTCATTTGCGGTTTTAGCATAGCTTCTCGAACAGACCGAGTTAAAAAAGGTCTATGACGGAACTGTATCTGCCGAAAAGATTGAATCGGCGTAATATCAATTTGTGCCGAACCTGCTTTTAGTGTCATTTTAGTATCCTATATCCCAGTTGGTTTCGATGTTCATTGCGGCTTTTTCAGTAACGTAAACATCGGTTTTTAATGTTTGCAGAATAGATGCAGGCAGCAGAGGTGTAACCGGGCCGTGCAAAACAAGTCTCGTTGTCAATCTCTGCCAGGAATTCAAACTCCCGCCAACCGTTATGCCATGCATATCGAAACGTGCCTTAGCAGCAATTACATCGGCAGGCCCCAATGTTGCCGCTTTAGGCGGAACAGCGGTCAGGTCTCCACTAAAACCAAAACATCCGTGCATAGAGTTTTGAGCGATGGTGAACGGACTAAGCGTAACGATTTTTGCCCCGAATGTTTTCCATTCTTCCAGCGGTGCATCAAACTCCGGCGCATCAGGCTCAATAAATGCAAGGTGTCCCGTCCAGCCTGGCCCGCTGTAACATATATCGGCTCCACCTTGATCAGCCAGTATCTTACTATAATCACCGACGTCTTTTAAATCGCTAAAACAAACGAACTGGTCGCGAGGTGGCCTGAGGTCCTCATCTATTTCATAATAGAAAAATTTAAGCATCGCATGGCCAAAGCCTAACTCCCATGTTTCCGGGGCAACATTACCATCCTGATCAGCATATTCATCCATCGCGAAGGCCCATAGATTTTTACAGTTAATTCTGCACTGATTAATAATACGCGCAACATGACGATAGCCGGGCCATGGATTAGGCAGTATCATTACGATCTTCTCATTAGCATCGCTGGCATTTTTGAGTCTTGAGATCAGATCGCCGAACCACAAGAATACCAGGTCCTCGTCTTTAACGACTTTTATGTTAAAATCGGGATTTGGGTGGCTTTCTATTTGCTCTCTTGTGATCGCTCTACATCTGGCGATAGCTTCTTTGTCCCTGAACGGAATACACTTTGCCGGCTCAAATATAAAATCTGACATCTTAAACTCCTATAGATTTCCAACTACTTTTTGTAACAACATTTTCCAGCTACGAATGTCTGTACTACTTCGATATTTTCATCGAGCAAAACCATATCGGCGTCGAAGCCGACTTTGATCTGGCCTTTGCTTTTATCTATTTTTAGAACCCTGGCAGGATTACTGCTGGCCATACGGACGGCTGTGGGTAGATCAACGCCCAGCAGTTTGATCGCGTTTTTGACAGCAAGGTTCATCGTGAGTCCGCTGCCTGCAAGTGAGCCTGGATACGGTGAATTTTCAGTCATTCTTGCCGGTGCACCTTGGTAGGCAAACTCAACTTCTGTATCGCCAAAAGACATATATCTACCCGGCTCTCTTCCTGCTCCGATATTCGCGTCGGTGATCAGGCACACCTTATCCTTGCCTTTGCAGAGCATAGCCATCTTGACAGCAACAGGGTCGACGTGTTCGCCATCGAGAATAAAGTCAACACTAACGGTCTCATCGGCCAGTATGGCTTCGACGGCTCCACAGGGCCTAACGCCGGGGTCGGTCTCTATTGGACATGGAAACACATCATAAAAATGTGTCGCGTGTCGTGCTCCCAAATCTATCGCCTTCTGTGTCTGCTTTACATCAGCTTTTGTATGAGTCATAAACACCGGCGTATCATTGGCGGACATGATCGGGATAAGCTGCTCAATCCCCTTGAAATCAGGAGCGATACTAAATATTGCTTTATAAGGTTTTGCCGCCTCAATTAGGGCTTTGACTCTGTCTTTATCTACTGGCCCCAAAGAATCCGGCGGCAGAGCACCTGTCAAGGTTAGGAAGGGGCCTTCTAGATGGAAGCCTAATATTTGGGTGTTTTGGGTTTTTATTTTTGAAAGTGTGTTTAGGAATTCGGCGTCTTTTCCTTTTGGTTTGGCGCAAAGAGTTGGTAGAAAAGCAGTTACGCCATATTTTGGGAGCAATTTGCAGATTTCAGAGAGATCATCGGGGCCTGCGTCTATAATATAGTCGCCTGTGCCGTGAATGTGTAGGTCTATAAAGCCAGGAGTCAGGTAGAGGCCGGCAGCGTTAACAGTTTGGCCTGTATGGGTTTGTGAGTTGTTGGAATTTGTGATCTCGATGATTTTTCCGTCTTTGCAAAGGATATCCTGGTTGGGGATGGTGGTCTCCGGTAAAACAAGAGTCGCGTTTTTGATGGTTAAATCCATATTATTTTCTCCTATGATTTTGGAATTCTAACTTAATAAGGGGAAAAAAACAAAGGAAAATTGTTGACAAATGTGAAAAAAGGTGTTATTTTTTGTAAAAAGTAACACGAAATGACAGGAAATTGCAGGAAATGCGCAAAAAAGTGCGAAAAAATACGTGATTTTTGCATTTTTTTACACAACAAAACTATGCCACAGCAGAAAGAAAAAATTGATGTTGTTGAGAGGCAGCTGCGGATTCGTGAGCAGTTGAAGGATAATCAGGAGGTTTCTGTACCTGAATTGGCGGTGATGTTCAATGTCAGTGAGATGACGGTTCATCGTGATCTGAAAAGATTAGAAGATGATGGTCGGGTGAGACGGACGCGGGGCGGTGCGGTGGCGGCAGAGAGGATGGAGTTTGAATTCGATTTCGCGTTTCGCAGGAAA
>JBHPGW010000115.1:0-5692 GCA_042569785.1 Planctomycetota bacterium
AATCGAGTCCGCATCCGCGATAAAGAAAGAATTTAAAAATAAGATATCTTATCTCAAGGCCGAGGCTAACGAGGTAATTAACAGGATTCGCTTTGAGGCCGGAGAGAGACAAGCCGGTCTAAGGCAAGTGATAACAAATCTTAAGGCTGAAGCTGAAAGAACCTCAAGTATCCACGACAGAGAGATAGCAGCTATTAAGGCTGAGCTTGGATTGACAATGGTTAGACAGCGGGCACAAACTTACAAGGCAATATCTAAAGAGCAGATCAAGGTACAGGAATTTCCGCCAGGACCGATCAAAGATAGCGACAAAAGCAAACAGCAAGTCGAAAGCACAATGTCTGAGAGAGAAAAGTTCGCAGAAAAACTCAGCGGCTATACGAATATCGAAGAATTCATGGAAGCGGCTGCTATGACTTCCAACAGGCGGTAAGGGTTTGTGTCGCGGTGTATATGCCAGTTTGTTTGGGTTTCTTATTCTTTAGCGATGCTCTGACAGAGAGCATAACCATAACATCACCATCCCCGGAAATGTGTACTACCGGCGATGCTTTTTTCAGGAATTTGTCATGCTGGGACCACGGCATTGTCTTTCCACCGGTTTGATCCACACCAGAGCCATTGTACTGTAACTTGTATTCTGTCAGGAGCTTGTCGCCTGTACCCAATAAAAGCTCAGCGTTATTGTTGTTGTCTACTGTAATCTCTACATCGCCGTTTGTGTGCAGTTGAAACTCCGCTTTGCCGAGGCCGTATTTTCTTTTCGGAGTGATCCGGCCCAGATCGATATCACTGAAATTTGCCTCAGACCATTCCACAACGCCTGCGACGCTACATGATATTTTACATGTGGCTCTGGCAGGTGCAGGCTCAGCTAACGCCGAACCACCGCCGCAGCATAGAAGAAATATCGCTAAGACAACAATTACAAGATCACCATTCCCCACCATAATAATATTATACAAAACAGTGTTGTGAATGCCAAGAGTATCACTTTTGCCGATCGGTTATGGGACGTGGTGATACTGCCGGCTAAAATAATCTAACCTATTTTAGCCGATTTCGAGAGGAGAGAAGAAAAGAATCAATGGCAAATTGGCAGTAGAAAGCCAAAATACCGTCTTGAGAAAGGTTTTTGATGGCTTTGGGGGTTGATCGCTAAAATCCTGGAAATTTTAAGCGTTTACTGGCAAAGCTGTGGGGTAAAAACACCGATAGCGTTGATAGCGATAGCAATACAGAAAAGGAATATATGTTATGAAGACATTAACCAAATATTCATTATCGTTGTGTGTGGTTTGCATTGCAGTGATAGTTGGTCTATCTGTAAAGCCGGCATTTGCCGCAGAACCCGATTCTGATGGCACATGCAGCATATCGGTAACTGTCAGTCCGGTGATGGAGTGGGCAGGCAACTTTACGGCCATCAGTCTGACCGCTATTAACGCCTATTCTGATACCCCTGAGGATAATGAAGCTCAAACGATCTACACCAACTGCAATTTTAACCTTGACGCGGACCAGACCGCAGCAGCTCAACTGGAGGTGGCTGCTACCTCCGATACCCTTATTACCAACTACAAGTTGACAGAGGACGGGGATGGAGTTGCCACCACAGGCGCTACTGATGCCGATTGCACCACCAGCGGCACAGGGGGCTATTTGCTTTACAGTGCTTTCCTGGACACTGTACTGCCAATAACGCATGTTGATAATGATGGAGCGGTTGTTATCACATTATACGTTCAGGCGACTAACCCTTCCGGCGAGATGGCTGACCAGGGGTCCTACACTGCTATTCAGACACTTACAGCTGTTTGGACAAGTGATTAATTAACTCAATACTTAACCTTATTAGGAGCTAAGAACATATCCTTATGCAATAACTAAATCTATTTATCTGATAAGAGGTAAAAAAATGAAAAGGAATTCACGTACTCATAGCTTTGGAGGAGCAGGGTTGACGGCCCTGCTCCTTTTTGTTTTACAGCAGTTAGCTTTTGGCGGTATGGCAGTAAGTCCGCTGCAGCAGAGGGTTGAAGTCAAACCCGGCAAAACAACAACGTTCTCATTGACAGTAAGCAACACTAACCGAGGTCCCGAGACTGTCGCCTGCACAGTCAACGTAGATCTGCTTGATTTCAATGTCTCAGATAAGGGAAAAATTTTCTTTGGCACCGAATATAAACACCCTCGATCCGCTGTGGATTGGATCAGCTTTGAGGATGAGAAATTTGTTCTTGAGCCAGGTGATTCCAGGGAGATAAAACTCAAGGTATCCCCCCCTCTAAACGCCGATGGCGATTACTGGGCGGCAGCCATGATAGGGTTGGGTAATTCCGAGAAGCCCGAAAATGGAGTTCAGGTTAAGGTGCGGACGGCATCTGGCATCTTTATACACGTAGCGCGAAGAAATTACATCGAACGCGGGAGTGTTATTGATTCGAATATAATTCTTCCTGAATTTGAGATCTCTGAGAATCTTATAGAAGGCGATACATCAGAACTGGCTTTGGATGAGGGTAGAAAAAACCAGATGTTAATAGTCAACGCTGAATTGAAAAATGACGGGTTGATAGGCTTTCTGGCCAGGGGAAAAGCCTACCTTTATTCCGATGGCTGGAGAAGGATAGCTACAATCCCACTATATTCAAGCAGAAGACGTGTTTTGCCCGGTGACAGGCGCTGGTTTTCAGGCGTAATGACCCAGCCATTGCCGGCCGGTCAATACAAACTGCGAACGTTTTTTGCCGCCGATTCGAAGTATGGCCGTAAAATGACCAGGGATATGGAGTTCTCTGTAAGTGAGGACAAGGCACGTAACTGGGCAGAAAATTTTGTAAACGATGACAGCACGCAAACTCTGGAGATCAAGCCTCAACAAATCGAGCTGGAACTAAACCCCGGACGTCTGACCGCTGCGAGATTTCTCGTTGCGAATAAGAGCCTGGGAACTGTAGTAACAAGTTACCAGGTCCAGGGGGAACAGGGACATAAGGATTGGCTGGAACTGAAAACAACCGACTTTGCGTTTGCTCCGAATATGCAGCGATCCATGACCTGCATAGTCAAGGTACCTGCTGACGCTAAGCCTGGTAAGTACAACTGGGTGATCGGTGTCGATGCCGAACGTTCGGGGTTAACAGTTCAAGGCAAAGATAATGTTGAACAGCTTGAGATCCCGGTTTGTGTTGTAATAGGCGAGAATAATCCGATCTTACTAAGTAAGCAGAAATGATTATGGTATCGTTAACGAGAAAGGACAATCGATGTAAAACCGCGTCAGTGATAGTATTGGCATCGCTGCTGGGGGTATTCGTCTATCCCGCGGTTGCCCAGAACCCTTACGTTAGTTATGACTATGACGACAAACCGATTATGGTGAACAACGTGTGGATCGATGTGCCTCTTACTCAGATACTGCGTGACATATCAATAGAAACAAGTGTTATTATAGCAACGTGTCCGCATGTTACCGACACGCTGGTTTCACTTGATGCGGGCACAGGCAAAGAATTGGATAAATGTCTTAATGACTTAATAGCTGGGCAGGGATTTTTCATTAACAAAAGAAGCAAAAAGTTCTACCTTATTAGTTGCGGCGATCCGACATGTCCCAGTGCCATGGAGACAACAACCTCCAGGCCGTTGTATCTGAAATATATAACATCAAAACACCTTATATCCTCAGTGCCGAGATCTATGCAGAAATATATAACGAGCGGAGAACGAGGTAACGAAGTTTTTATATATGCGGTGCCGGAGATTTCAGAGCATATTACCGAGATCGTCAGCAAGTTGGATGTCCCAAGACAGCAGGTGGTTCTGGAAGTGCTTGTTGTGGATCTTTGGGAGGACAGCAGTGACGAATTGGGCCTGGATTGGTCGTATTCAGGGCCTCATACCTCACTTAGCATGGCCGAGGGCACGGCAGGGTTTGCAGGTTTGGGCAGTTACGCGAGCATAGCAGCGAGTAATTTAACCGAATTGAGTTTGTCTCTTCGCGCATTGGTCGCCGAAAAGCGGGCCAGTATAAGATCTCGTCCCCGAGTAGCCACCCTTAACGGCGAAAAAGCTATGATAGACATATCGTTAGATGAGTATTTCACGATAGCTACGGATCTTTACGGCACGTCTTTGCGTACCGAGCTTGAGGTGATCAAGTCCGGTGTGATGCTGGAAATAACACCACATATTGGTGATGATGGTAATATTACGGTCGATGTTCTTACCGAAGTGAGCGATGTTGCGTCAAGGCGGAATTCGTCGAGTAATAATACTGCTTCTGACGGTGATCTGCCAGTGATAAGACGTCGCAAAGTTGAGACACATGTCAGGGTAAAGGAAGGTGACGCAATCGTTATTGGCGGGCTTGTTGAGACCCAGAAAACCACCGATCACAGAAAAGTTCCTCTGTTAGGTTCGCTGCCGCTAATAGGCGGTCTTTTCAAAAGTAAAAGCGACAGTACGGTAAAAAAGGAAGTAATGATCTTTATTACTCCAAGGCTGATGAGTGAAGGAGAAATTGTCATTTCCGATCGCCATGAGTTGATCGATGAGAATCAGGAAATTGAGGAGCTGCGTGATGTCGCAACTTTGTTCGATGTGCGGCATAAGCATAAACAGAACGTAAAAGCCAGAGAAGAAGAAGCTCAGTTTCTAAACGAGGCTGTTGATCTGCTTGAAGGAGACGAGCGGTCAGATAAACTGTCGCATCAAAGCAGTAGTGCAGGTCGGGTTTCCTCTAAGCTGGCCGATCAGGAACGCCGAGTACTTCAGGAAGCGATCGCCCTACTGGATGAGAAAAAACCATAACTGTAAATTTTTATGGGAATTATTATCAAGTGAAATTTGTTATAAGATATTTTGTTGTCTCGATAGTTATCCTGCTTTTGCCGGGCGTTTGGGTGTGTGATGCTGATTATATGTATTGGGATACGGATTTTGACGAGATCGCATTGCTTAGTATCGACAGCCAAAGTCAGGTACGTGAGGGCAGTGCTACTGTCACTTTGTATACAAATGGAGACGCACATATTTCGGCTGACAATACCGCAAGTGGGCCTGCGGAATTGTCTTGCGCGACCGATATCCTTAAAACTGAATACAAGCTCTCGTTCGACGGTGATGGGGCCAGTGCTACCGGCGGGGCCAATACATCGTATGAAACTTACGACTCTTTCCTGTCAACGGAATCCTCTATTACGTATGTAGCCGATGACAATGATGTAGAGGTGACCCTTTATGTCCGAGCCAGCAACAATACTGATGATATGGCGGATTCGGGCGCATATAGCGCAGAACAAACACTTACTGTTTCCTGGGATGGACCATGATAAAAGTAGATAACGACAAAACTGTTTTAGGCAAGAACGAACAGGACCGAAGCCTTGAAAAGCCGACGCTCTATAAAAAGATCCGTGATGCTACTGCTGAATACAGGAAAATTTCTGCCAGGGCCAGGAAAGAACCGGAACTAAAACAAATCGTCCAGGGCAATGAGATACTTGTTTCAGTTTTGACTCAACAAGCTAAATACAAACGCATCTGGCAAATTGTCGCTGCATCTTTGATAATATCTTTTATCGCGACTGTGTTTATCACTTCCAGGCTGTAGTACTAATAAGCGCACATCTTCAGCAAAAATGAGACAGATATGCCTTTAAATCAGGAGACGATCTCAGTTGCGTTT
>JBHPGW010000116.1:0-5411 GCA_042569785.1 Planctomycetota bacterium
ACTCCGCCGTGAATATCAATGTCACCGCCAAGCTGTAACCCGATGCGTGTATTTGCCCCTCCGGATTCGAGTTTGCAATCGGTCTTGAATATAAGTACCCCATTGGCATCCGCCTTGGTGTACCAAAAACCCGTACCATAAACAGAAGAATCCGCTGTAAGCTTCAACGCCTGCGACCCATCATGACTATAGCCTGCGAGTATCTCGTTAGGCCCCGCCATACCGAAAAGTTCCCAGCCCTCAGTAAGTTCATTTGGCTGCCAATCGCCGGTAGCCGTATAGCTCTCGAAATCCTCCGGATTAGCAACCCTGCTCAGATTGAGATTATCTACGCAGACTATGCCGTTAATATAATTAAATCTGACGTTATCATTGGTGCTGGTGACAAACATCGACAGAGGCTCTGTCCAGTTACCCATCGCGCCGCCTGCCGGACCGTAACGAGCAGTCGCAGTTTGAGCATTAAAGTCCAGCCTGACCTCGAACGTATACCAATTACCTAAGCACTCCCCGGATGTCGCAGGCTGATCGGGCAGGTTAACCTGGTAATAGTTCCAGTCCATATCTCTACTCCAGATGTGCATGTCGACAGACGGGTATCCTCTTACGTTGAGCATAACTCCACCGCGATTGCTGCTGTCACCGCCGATCTGTATCCCGACGCGAGCATCCGCCCCTCCCGACTCGAGCTTGCAATCGAGAGTTAATGTGACGATTCCCTCAGCATCTACCTGAGCATACCAAAACCCCAAACCATTAGAAGAACCCGCCGTAAGCTTCAATGCCTTACTGCCGTCATGACTATAGCCGGCAATTATCTGGTTAGGCCCTAACATGTCCGCAAATTCCCAGCCCTGACCAGCTTGTGTAGGCTGCCAGTTACTGGTAGGCGCATAGCTCTCGAAATCATCCGGGTTCGACACACCGGCAAAAACCGGCAAAGACAAAATAAACATCCACAAAACAATTGCTGTCAGTAAATAATACCTCTTTTTACACATAACTGACCCTTCGTGAAAATTGTGGGGGTCCCTCTCCTTTACACTTCATGTTGTGCCGTAAAAATAGAGCCCGGATGATAAGGGTGTGTTACCCCAAACAGACTTTTTGTTAATCCCCTGCATCGCAGGGGGTTTCTGCGATTACAAAAAATATCACGGCTACCTTATACCACCGGGCATCACATCATAGGGCCGCCGCCAGGCATCATCGGACCACCACCGGGCATCATCGGACCACCACCGGGCATCATCCCGCCAGGCTGTCGAAAAATGCTGTCTTTAGAACCGGCCCTGCTGTCCCAAGGCCTTAAAGGTTCTCGGACATCTTTTTCCTGCTTGCCTAACTCATGATACATAGCAACCATTTTTTCAGGCCAATATCTCACTTTGATCGGCATATGTTCGACTGCATCCCCATCGAGGCTGTAAAGCATTTCGTGATATATCTTTTCCTTGATCTTATTATTAATATCGCCCGTCCAGTCGTTTATTCCAACAACATCAACAAGAACCGCTCCTGTACTGTAATCAATTGTCTCGGGAAGTTCAGCTTCTGTGGCACGGGCTCCTTTTTTTTCCTTTTTCTTAGCTTTAACAGCTTCACCGATCAACTCGCCGGGCTCAACTGTAAACTTTTCACTGTACCAGTAGCCAAGCTCATACTTGAAAACCTGCAGTGTCACTGTATTGGTTGATTCCTGAACTTTATTCGGGAAAAAGTATGACATTTGCGGTATATCTACAATATCAGGCGGATAGCAATATTTGCTCCACAAAACCACCTTGTTCTTCAAATGTTTACTGCTCTCACCAAACTGATTCGTGCCGGCTATCGGATTAAATACGCCAACCCTAAGCCTGTAACGGTAACTTTTGCCGCACTCAACGGTATCATCATTTGCCCAAAGCGTCAGTAGAGTATCCATCTGACCAAGATCAATATCCTCGCTGATCCGGATATCTTCAAGCTCTTCATAGATACTATCTACCGATAGAGATTTTGCTGACTCCTTCAATTTTGCAAGACGCTTCTTCTCCCTCTCCTGTGAGAGTTTAAGGCGATCTCTCTTGCCTCTGCCGGCTGCTCTCCTCGCACCTCCTGTCCCAACGCCGCCAGGCGCCCTCATGCCTCCACCTCCCTGCCTACCAGGGCCCATAGGACCGGTTGAAGATTTGCGGGTTGAAGTTTTATTACGCCCAATAGCCGAGCGAACCTTTTCTTTCTTGGCCTTTTCCTCTTCACGGGCAGCTGTTAATTTTTCACGCTTCTCTATTGCTCTAACTTCATCTTGATATTTCTTATACTTCTCATACAAAGATGGAGGAAACCATTCATTATTTGACGAGGCGATCTTATAAGCTTCGGGCTGCAACAAATCCGCTTGTACCAAAATATTATCATATTGAAGCAAACGAACTTTAAGACCACCGGCAGGCAGAGTTCTAACATCTTCGATCACTTCAAACATTTCACGCCTTGACTCAACCTTGCTGCGAGATACTTTCTGCCATTGCCCCCAACTACCGTCGTCAAGCTTTTCCTGACGCTGCAACTGAACTGCCGCAAAAATCGGTTTTGTCAGACACGGGTCTCCAAAATCTTGCTCAACTTCCTCTAATCCAAAACTTTCCTCAAAACGCTCATATAGTGCCGTAACATCAATTTTACCTTCAACTGTCACGAAATCGATATCATTAGCTTCGGTCTTAACTGTTTCATACCGCTGTTCTTCTCTAACTTCTTCTTCGGGAATATAAGCGACTGCTCGAATATGCTTGACCAAAGCATCACTAATCTCACCTATCTCTGGGACATCATAAACTATATGACTGCCAACGTCATTGGGATTATTGTTCGGCAAAGGCCACGCTATGCCGCTGATACTTAAAGAAGAATCCATCTTAGCCGAAAAATCATTAACTCGGGGCTTATATGCCTCGACTGCAACTGGATTACGACTTAACAGATCATCCAGATCTTCGGCCTGAACAGTTATATGCTTATCGATCTCAACACAACTATATTTCCGCTCATTGAATAACACACGATTAGGGGTGATCACTACTTTGGTGAACAAAAGCCACAAACTCAAAACACCAGCGATGGCTAACACCATCTTTTCGATGTGTTTCTCAAAAAATTTTCCGTCTTTCTCAACCATTACAAATATCTCACTTCTTGCTGTTCATGATTCAATACAATAAAATACAGACGACAAGTCCTTTTTACCGTCTCTTTGTTTTCCTTCCGGATATAGCTTTCCTCCCTGACTTTTTATCATCCGCAACTTCCAAAGACCCTTTCAATGCTTGAGGATTAACCGCGTCATAACCCTTTTTGTTAAATACATATTCACAAACCAGGCTCAACTGGACAACTGCATCCTCATCACCATAGCGGTATAACTCATGAATATCTTTGTCTCCTCGACCATCGCTTGTACTAATCGCCGAAACTTCACTTACTAAAATAGCTATCTGATTATGCCTGAAACGCTGCTCTGCTGCCTGTCCATCCCAACCCATGAACCGGTGTTCCTTGGCTTTGCAAAGCTCTGCCATAAAAGGTAATACCGATTTGGCACTGACCACAACAGAAAGATTGAAATGGACGACATCAACACTATCTCCGCAAACTCTGCCTGTATATGAATTGACAAGTCCTTCTCCTGTCGAACGAACATAAACCGGCCTGTTCGTAATTTCTTCATTTGTCTTGGTCTTTTTCTTCTCACCATAACCAAAACTTACAGAAAGAAGTCGTTTAACAGGAGATGTGAAAACACTCTGAGAACCTGAATTCATTTCTTCTATCGTTGTAATAACATCTTCGACTATCCAGTAGCCTAACTGGCTGTACCAACAATCGTTAATTGCTTTCTCGAAACTGGTAAACTGGTAAGAATCCCACGATTCATATTCGCCCAACTCCTCGGCGGCAGCATAGACCGATGCGGATTGCGCCTTTTCTTTGCAAAGCTCATCAACTATCGCGTCAGTAACATAATTTAAGCCGTCTTTGTAACTCCTGCTTCGACGACTTGCTTGCGGCGAACGAAGCAAAGCATCTTCCAGCTCGGTTTCGGTCGGACATTCACAAGCATTGGCAACCTCAAGCATACCATCTACGCCGTCGCGATACTTCTTACCGAACAACTCGAAAAGAAACCGTGATTTTTCTTTAGGCTTTGGGAAAACGCTATAACTCAACAACTCTCTTTCGCTGCTTTGAGTGGCCAACTGGGAAATCTTTTCAGCGTCCGCTTTATAAGCATCCTGATACTTTCGCTCTTCACGCCACTGCTGCCTGGAAACGGCATTCCTTTTTAAACTATCGATCCGGTTGCCACGCTTTGAAATACTCTCGGCAGTTACGTATCCCTTAAACTTATTGCCCATCAGTTGGGCAGGCACAAAAACAAGCACCGCTACCAGAGCTATAACGACCGGCACTACCAGAGATGAATATTCCCTGATAAAACTCAGCTTCCCTAAAACATTCTTGATATTTGATGTACCCATATTAACGAACCAATCTACTTAAAACTCTCGAACCATAACACCATACAAATCCTACCTCTTAGTCCTGGGCTTCCTTTTAGCCCGCTTTCTTGTGGACTTCTCAGTTGCTTCCTCAGGCTTCTTAGGCGCATCTTTCCAGAGCAATTTAAAATTCAGATTGAACCAATGATCGTTGATCTCATAAACAGGGTTACCTTTTTTGTCCTTTACCGCCACACCTCTTTCATTCAGCACAGGCTTCTTGCTGATAACCTCTTTCGTCATTGGATCGAGCAGTATTTCCTCGTTCCTTCTTCCCCTCTTATTTCTCAAACCTTTTCGCTCTTTTACAATACCTATACCAGTAGGCATCTGAGCATTCCACGCAACTTCGCCTGTCTCCAGTTTGTAATTACCTGCCGTGGAAGTATCATAAAGCTTAAATGGGCTATTGCCGTCCGCTGCGAACTTGTCCAAATGCCTCAGCTTCGTAACAACGCCCCACTGCTGCTCATTATCTCCAACACCAAGAGGATCGAACAACTCGGCGATGTCATCATTGGGACTGTAACCCGATACAGAAACAACAAAACCAGCACCAGTTTCGACGATTTTAGGCTGTACCTTCGGCTTGCTGCTCCTTTTACCTCTTTTCCTGTTTGATCCGGTCCGGGGACTAATTGTGCGTCCTCTGCCCGGTCCCATAGGTCCCATACCGCCTGGTCCCATAGGTCTCATACCGCCTGGTCCCATAGGTCCCATACCACCACTTGCACCACCTGCGACTGCACCTTTTCTGCGCCACTGTGTTCCTGTATCTATAAAAGAGGCCGTCGAAACATCATCGGAATAACGAATTGACATATTTGTTATAAATATCTGTTCACGATCCTCTTGGTGTTGGAGATA
>JBHPGW010000117.1:0-5206 GCA_042569785.1 Planctomycetota bacterium
GCTGGCAAAAGATATTTGAATATGAATACGGAAATGGAGAACGAAAACGAACCTGAATTAAAAAAACAAAATGTCTATGATCTGTTAACGGAGCGAGCTTCTAAAATCCCCCCGGGCTCTGATGGCCTGATAATGCTGCCTCATCTGGCCGGTGCGATGTGCCCTGAATTTAACTTAAAAGCAAAAGGTGTCTTTTTTGGCATAACCCTTAAGCATGACAAAAACCATTTTATTCGTGCGATAATGGAATCAATCGGATATATGCTCCGAAGTAATATAGACATACTCGAGGAAATGGGAGTGGAAATTACGGAGGTAATATCTACCGGAGGAGCATCGAAAAGTGCGCTGTGGAACCAGATCAAGTCTGATATTTTACAAAAGCCCATCGTTACATTAAGCCAGCAGGAATCCTGTTGTTTAGGGGCCGCTATTTTAGCCGGTGTCGGATCAGGGGTATTTGAGACCGTTGAGGAAGCATCAATCCGGATGGTCAAGAGGATGGATTCTTTTGTATCGAATGACAATTCGGCTCATGCTTATGACCAGGCCTATGAGAAATATTTGGCTTTATACGACAGTCTTGAAAAGCTGTTTGAATAGCACCTTTTTCTGATTCAGTAACCTCCAAGGGGAAATTTCGGCGATGGCACGCATCGGCAAATTGCCTTACGATATCTCGCTGATAGGGCGAGTTCATAACATTAAACTTCGTCTCTTTGGTGTCCCACAGGCAAAAACCGTCATGGTGCTTGGCGGTCAGACAGACATATTCCATGCCAACAGACTCAGCCAAATCCAGGATCTGTTCCACATTTAATTGGGTGGGATTGAATCGCTGGATCAACTTGTCGTATTCATCCCGCGGTATACGCCTGCGCCACCGATCCTGTTCATGCCACCCTTCAATCGAATACAGGCCAAAATGGAGAAACAGGCCAAGTCTTCTCTTTGAAAACCATTCCTTTTTTACATCAGAATACGACATCGGTAACTTCTCTTCTCATGCTGTGCGAACACCAATCCGTCGGACTGACTTGTTAACTGTTCTGTTCACCTTTTCATTTGACGGTTATAAGAGCATCTTAAGTTTTTTTGGGTTTGCTTTTCTTGCTTCAACCGCAGGAGCTTTCACAGTCCGGCTGGATCGTTATCTGATGTTGACCGGCTGCAAGACGCCGCCCGTCGGCGAGAACCCCGGTTGTCTGGTCGGGGATGTTCACATTCACATTCAGAGAACCATCGTCCTTTAATGACCAAGCAACATAAATCGCTCCGTGAGGGGTGGGAACATGGCCTTTGGCCCAGAGAACCCCCAAACTCTGCGGAACCAGCGAAAACTCTTCGAAGCCGGGTTTAAGGGGCCTGACTCCAAGCAGTGCAGTCTGCATAAAGAACATCGGCAGACATGAGAATGCATGACACAGGCTGCCGCACCCGCCAAAGGCACCGCGGCCGTCCGCCACCTCCCATAATGTGGGCGATTCGGCGATCATGTGCGGCCAGAGTTCGCGAATGATCTTGAGTCCATCCTGCGCGCGGCCGTTGCGCACAAGCGCATCAATTACAAACAATTGATAACCAAACTCCGCCCGGATTGCACCTGGGTCCAACAGAGCGTTCAACGCGCCTTCGTGAAGTTCATTGTCCAGCAGTTCATAATACATCCCTACCCCATGCGGAACCTGACTGAAGGTACGCCGGTTATCTCGCGGTGCGGTGCAGTCATAGAAGTGCTGCTCATCTTCGAGCCAGAAACATTTCTTGATTGCCGCGGTAATCACACTCACCTTGCCTTTGTATTCTTTTGTATGTTCGGCATTGCCCGCCGCCTCATGCAAACCTGCGGCCAATTTGTACGCGCCTGCAATCAGCATATTCAGGGCGGCAACTTTTCCGTCCAATTGCGCACCGGAGATGTCATAGCCCCAGTCAATGAAGTTCCACATGCCTTCGTCGAAGTTCAACATGCCTTCGTCGTGCGGATCAGCAACCAGTCCGTCTTCATCGGCCCAACCTGCGTACACGCTCAACGCTTTATCAACCACCGGCATCAATTCCTTGACCAACTCGATGTCGCCGGTATAGAGGTAGTAGTCACTGAGTACGGAAATCCAATTGGAAGAAGTTACCGGCAACAGGCAGGTACGCTGTGATGGATACCTGGAAGGGATCATGCCGTTCGGAAGCGCACCTTCGCCGCCCACACGCAGGTTGTGCGCAGGAAACACGCGGTCAGAAGTGAGCGTGAAATAGAAGAGGTTTTCCTGCAAATGATCGTCTAACCACAAGGTCTGCTCACGCCACGGGCAGTCTACAAAAAGATCCATGGAACATTCCTGCAAGGTTTGTACGCACGCACCCCACAGCCGATTTAACATAGACTGGTCGCATTCGAAGCTCGCCTCAACCGGAATCGGATAAACACGATTGGCCGCTTCCACGGAATGGATGTGCACCGGCCCTTCGAACCTGCGAAAGGTCAGTTGAATCACACGGAACCCGCGGTCGTGCATGCGGTTTTCGATACGCTGCCGCCCGCCACGCAGGATGTAGCGGTCAGCAAAGCGGTAAAATGGACCGCCAACATTGACCCGCAGTGTATCCAGGCGTCCGTCATGCACACCTTCATCGTAGCCGATGTCAAGGATCGTGCCTGCCGGTGCCTCGATGTCCAGCATTACATTGCCACAGATTTCACGGCCAAAGTCCATAATGATATAGGCCCCCTGTGTCGGGGCTGTGTCGCTCAAGAATTGCCACGGCAGCACCTTGGCAGACCCGCCCCAGGTGAGCGATTCAGCATCAAAAAATCGCGGTTGATCGGGTTTGAAGTGGGTTTCACTCTGCATCAACGCAGCGTACTCCACATCATCCTCAATGTCCGGTTGGGGCAGCGGCACGGCCCCAGTTTCCACAATCAGTTGCGGCCGGTAACGATCATCACTGAGCGCGGCAATGGTGCGCGGACTGAGTACGCGACCGAGTCCGTTGGCATCAGCGATCTCTTCGGCGGCTGACCAAATGTCCGGATTACCATCGCCATTCTGCCAGTCGACAGGCTCTTTGCGGAAATCGCGATATTCGGAGTAGCCAATATGGTGGGTGTAGAATGGCGCATCTGAACGCGTGGAAGGATCAACGCAGACCTGCCATGATGCATCGGTTTTCACCAAATCCTCAATCTCGGCCAGGATAGCGGGCGCTATCGGTGGAACGGCACTTGTAAGCGGAGTTACAGGGCAATGCACACGCGCAGCAAGATGATTTTTGCCCTTACGCAGAGCTGCAGTCACATCATAACTATCGAAAAAGTACCGGCTGTCCGTTCCCCGTGCCGGCCCCTGCCCAACATGTTGACCATTGAGGTACACAACATATCGAGAGTCCGCCGCGATGCGGAGAATCGCGCGATTCGGGATGTCCTTGATGGTGAATTGCTTCCGCGCAAGGAAAGTGTAATTCTGCAGTTTCTCGCCGGGAGGTGTAATCCATTTAGCCGAGAGACTGACCGGTACATTCGTTTCATCAATAATGGGATACGACATAAAAAACATCGCTTTCTTAGAGCCCTTTGCACACTAATTCTCAAATCCAACCGTTGGATTCGATAGCCGCATGAAGGAGATGGCTCAAATTTCTCAGATCATGTCAGCTTTCACTAAATCGTCTATGTGTATCATATTTTGTCTGTTGATCAAGCAAAATCACGCTTGAAAATGTAAAAACAGACACTTTTTCCAAATTCCAGTAGATTCTCATTGGCCTGCCCCAGTTTTTAGTACCCGAAGGGACTCGAACCCTTCTATGAAGCCAGGTTTTGCAAGCGTTAATTTCAAAAAATATTTTTTTCATTCAACTCCTTATCTGACAATCTTTTAAGCAATATTCGCGAGATCGTTTCAGCCTTCTATCCGGTATTCTGTGCTTTTTCTTTTAGGTTTATTTGAACCGCACAGACCATTAAAATTAATACGCCCCGTCCATTCTCAACCACTGGCTCAAAAGCTCATAAGGGTTCGATCGGTTTACGGGATCATAACGAACAAGCACCAAATATTTACTCCAAACTGCCAGATTCATTTTTTTTATTTTTTGTTCTCACCTCCAGCTGGAACGGAAAATCAAAAAAATGAATATCATTAACATTTCGCAATTCTCTTTGAATGATCTCCATCCCAGCAAGATTCGTCCCTGAGAATCGCCCAGCAGCGAACCAACAGTTGCCTTGCAAGTGCAACTATAGCTACCTTGGACCGTTTTTTTTGGCCACGTCTGACTTTGTCATAAATTTCTCGCATCCATGGCTCCCTTAAGCCAAGCCAACTTACTTCAACTAACAGCGTTCGAAGAAGTTTGTTGCCGCTCTTTGATATTCGACCGGTTATGTCAACCTGGCCAGATTGCCAGCGTCTGGGAACCATGCCGAGATAACTACTGACATGCCTGCCATTTTTAAATCTGTGCGGATCATCGATGATTGCTGCAACTGCCTCAGAGAGTCTTGGGCCGACACCTGGAATAGTTCGAAGACGTTTGACTTTTTCATCAGCTCTGCCGAGAGCATCGAGTTTAGACTCCAGATTTTTCAGTAGGGCGGTTGCACTGTCGAGAGCGCGTAGTTCACTGTCAAGTTGACCTTTCCAAATCTCATCAAGATTGGTAATTTCTTTGATGTCCATTGCAAGTTCCCTCATACTAATAAGAGCTTTTATGGTCCAGCCCTTTTTGCCAGCAGGAAGATGTATGTCTTCTCGCGATAGTATTGCCCGGATTGAATTCTTGATCTTGGTTACGCGTTTGACGAGATCATCACGGTAATTGATAAGCGAACGTTTTTGGCGAACTTCTCTTTTAGGAACATGCACCGTGGGAAAGAATCCAGAGTTGTACATAGTAGCAAGTCGATGAGCATCTTTGCGGTCAGATTTGTGGGGATTGTTCTTCCAATTCCAGGCCGGGTGGTTGGTGTTGGCAACTTTGAATGGAATCTTTAACGCCCAGAGTATGTCAGCCATCCAGCCCATCTGAGAGCCGGTTTCAAAGAGAACTGTCTCAATCTGCTCCTTAAATTCGACAAATAGATCATGCATGACTTGCTTGCGAGTGTAGACTGTCTTGAATTTACTTTTCAAAGAGCTTTTGTCAAAATGGTCTGACCCCGAACTATGTACCACACTTGATTAGAGAGTTATCCGCCTGTTCT
>JBHPGW010000118.1:0-5195 GCA_042569785.1 Planctomycetota bacterium
TTTTACATTGGGGGCTCGTCTTGGGGTGTTTTAAAATCCGTGTTTAATCTGCGTTGATCTGTGGTTAAAAAAGCTCTTGCAAATTGTACAGAATAACCGATATAATATAAACAGCCGAGAGAAATCGGCTAAAAAATAAGATACACTGAGTATCTAAATGCTTCACCTCGAAATCTGGAGATTTTTTTTCGGGAGCGTTTAGGAGGCTCGGTGGCTTTCGTTTATGCGAAAGCCGCCGGTATGCCTTTGTGCTTATTATGCACAAAGGTTAGTGTTCTTTCGTAGCTATAGAAAGAGCACCGTTGTCCTCTATGCCCCGAAAGGCTCTCCAGAGCCCCGAGGTGAGCGTATGGCGGCGGTGCTCTTTTTTTTTTGCGTCTGCCTTTAATAATCCGTGAAAAATCTGCGTTAATTTGTGGTTAAGATTTTTAAAGGAGCGGCTATGAAAGCAAGATTGTCATTTAGTAATTTATGGAAAGATTTGGAAGTAGAACTGAGCAAAGAAACAACGATAGATTTTGTGCCTCCTGAGGGGATGCTGTTTTATATCGAGCCTGACCCGACTGAGATATTTGTGGAATTTGCACTGTGGTATCACGATGATGGGCTGCTCGTCATCTCTTTTAAGCAAATCGAATACCAAAGCGAAGAAGATTTCGTCGATATACTCAGGGAATTGATCGGCAGTTATGGCTGGAATTACATGGCAAACAAAAAAGCCGCTGAGATCATCGAAACGATATTAAAGTAACCATACGGTGGAGGGGACGAAGTTCACGAAGAGAACCCCCTGCAGTGCAGGGGGCTAAAAAAAGACATTCGTGTTGAAAAAAAGATGGATTCGGTGCCTGCGCAGGAATGACATAAGGGGGGCGTGGGTGGAGTCTGTGCGGTTTTTTTAAATGACCCATCGCTTATGCTCAGGGCTCTGTTTGGGACGGCAACAACCCCTTGCAGTGCAAGGGGCTAACAAATTATCTTGCGGGCAAAACTGTGTATAAAAACCCCCGCAGGGTAAACCTGCGGGCTAATTATTATTTGAATGATAAAAGAGAATAAATAATGGGCAGGGTAATCGCATATATGATAATGTGGACGACTTATGGGGAATTAAAGGTGTCCGGTATGCTCTGTAGGAAAGCTCTTTGGCGACTAAGATAACCGCAAGGTTATGGGTTAATACCAGCAGCATCATTTCACGAGATTGCGACCAATAACGCTTGGCCCTGAGGGCTGAGCCAAAGTTACGTTTGATCATACTGAAAACTGTCTCGACCTGCCAGCGTTGGCCATAGGTTTTGTTATCAAAATCTTTTCGCATCAACTCGCGATATTTACCTTTAAGTGGTTTGTCACTTAATGTCGGCCTTCCATGTTTTGCTGGTATTATACTTTCAATTTGCTGAACTTCTCTTGCATATTCATGATTGCCCTGACTGTCATAGCCACCAAACGCTACAACATCCTAAAGCAAACATTGAATGCCCTGAGAAAAGCAAAATCGTAAACTTGTACCCGCGAAGGCTGGTGTCGTAAACTTAAGGAATAAGTAATAGATTCCCGCCTTCGTGGGAATGACTGGGTGTAAAAAATATTTTTTATTTTTTAGTTGCCAGGGGTCAGCGGTTTTGTTAGAAACTGTGAGTCGTTTGTTCTTTGAAAAGCAAATATCCTAACTTCAGGTCTCAAAGCTCTTTGCTTTGGGATATTAAAATGGGAACGCGGTTAAAATCCGCGACGGTCGCGCCGCTGTAAGCGCCTGTTTCGATTCTTTTATCGAAAATCCGAGAGATGATTTGTTCCACTGTCCGAAATTTTTAAGGACGGGAAGGGGATCTCTGGGTAAGACGCAAGTCAGAAAACCTGCCTGAGTGTTAGTAATGTATATGTAGTGTTCTCGCGATATGGAACCTGGTGCACATGGAGTCTGTAAGGTATTTTGTGGTAAAGATAAATTAAAATACTTGCAGAAGAGTTTAAGATAAATGATGCCGTCGTTTCCTTCGTGGGAACGACGGTTTTTTTATTGGTATGAAAAGCTCTCGCGATAAGGGCAGAAAAAAACGAAAGGATAATATTCAGGATTTGGCGGACGAGGAGAGGCGATCAGGATGAAGTGGTTTTTTTTAATAAATTTTTGAATTTAGAAAGGATGGAGTGTTATGTTGAAAAAGGTTATGAGTTTAGTTTTGTTGTTATCGGTGGCTTCGGCGGCAGGGGCAGGTGTTATTGATTTTGAGGATTTGAGTCTTTCGTCTGAGTCCCATTGGAACGGATCGGACAGCTCTGGTGGGTTTGCAAGTGGATGGGCCTGGTTTGACAATTACTATAATACTACATACGGTTCGTGGGATGGGTTTGCCTATTCAAATATAACCGATTCCGCAGCTACCGGCTGGGGAGCTCAGTATAATTCCATTACCGGCAGCGGAGAAAGTAGTTCGGCAAACTATGGTGTCGGTTTTGATCCCGTTCCAGCGGGTTTTGGGGTTGAAAGACCAACAATGGCATTGAACACCGTTGCCGTGGTAGATGAGATTTATGTGACCAATAACAGTTACGCATATTACTCGATGTTGAATGGTGATAGCTTTGCTAAAAAGTTTGGCGGCCAGAGCGGCGACGACGCCGACTGGTTTTTGCTTACGATTACAGGTAAAGACATAGCTGATGTTGTTACAGGGACAGTCGAATTTTATCTGGCAGATTATCGCTTTGCGGACAACAGTCTGGATTACATCATTGATACGTGGGAAAGTGTTGACCTGACTTCATTGGGTGCGGTAAAGAGTATAGAGTTTTCATTAAATTCCAGTGACGTTGGTACGTCTGGCATGAATACCCCGGCTTATTTTGTGGTTGATTCAATCGTTCCTGAGCCTATTACGATCGCTTTTTTAGGTTTTGGTACTTTATTTGTTCGTAGGTTTCGTAGGCAATAAAGTGAATTAATTTCACCTTAACAAGCAGGCGGGGCTACTGCCATAGTCCCGCCTGCGAAAAGTAAAAGTTTATGTTTGATAAAAGAACAAAAATAATTTTTCTTTCAGTTTGGTTTTGTATAGTAACGGTTGTTGCGGCAGGGCCATATACTGAAGGTGGAATAAGCGGTTATATTGGTGATGATCTGCGGCATGCTGATCCTGTCGACAGCGATGCTGTCACGAATCCGATATTTCGCGGTTGGGCAACTGGTGTTCAAAGCTATGTGCCAACCCCTGATGTATGGCCGATGTGGATGGATTCAAGCTGCGCATTGGGGCCTGCAACGGGTGACCATTTTGATATTGTCAGTCTTGGTGATTTATCACAAAGTCAAATTGGACAGGGTCTGGATCCCGGGCAAATAACATTATCTTTTTCCGTGCCTATTTTTGATGGGAAGGGATATGATTTTGTTGTATTTGAAAATGGTTTGATCGCTGAAGGCGATGTTGGTGAAAGCGGAACTATAGAAGGTGGTTTGTTTGCTGAGTTGGGATATGTTGAGGTGTCATCGGATAACGTTTATTTTGCGTGTTTTCCAACTGTATCTTTGACCGGTTTGCCGGGGGGGCCTTATATGTATTTGAGCGTAGATATTTCGGATATATACAATTTTGCGGGAAAGCATCCCAATAGTTATGGAATATGTATCGGTACTGGATTCGATTTGAGTGAAATTGCAAATGATCCAAATGTTGTTGCTGGTTTTGTAGATACTAACAACATAAATTATATTCGCATAGTTGACGTTCCCGGAAGCGGTGATTATCAAGACAGGGCAGTAGAATTTGTTGACGCCAACAGTTGGCCCGAGTATTTCAACTATGATTCCAACCATGTAGTTTACGATTCATGGCTCACGTACGAATCGAGTGGTTTTGACCTTGAAGCGATCGGCATTGTTCACGAACAGGAATATTCTGCTGATATCAACTTTGATGGTGTGGTAGATGACTTTGATCTTAGAGCTTTTGTTTCTTCGTGGCTTAGTTATTTTGGACAAGACAATTGGGTGGGAAGGTGTGATCTGGCGGAGCCAAAAGATATGGTTGTAAATATGCGCGACTTTGCTGTCTTTGCTGGTCAGTGGCAAGACGTTGAGCAATGGTGTGGGGAATAAGTACGGTTTAGTCCAACTAATTTTATGTATAATGAAAAACAAAAAGCTTTTACATTGGTTGAGTTGCTGGTAGTGATTTCAATTATTGGCTTGCTGATGTCTATATTGCTGCCTGTATTGTCAACTGCACGAGCTCAAGCTTACGCGGTGGTCTGCACGGTAAATCTTCGTCAACTTTTGATTGCCAATATGGGTTACGCTAACGAGAATGAAGATTTTTATGTGGCGGCAGCAAGTGATATGCTGGAGTATAAAGGAGGGTTACACCGTTGGCATGGGGTTCGCACCGATCCCGATGAACCTTTTGACCCTACCAGGGGCCCGCTTGTTGGATACCTTGGTGATGGTAAAGTTAAAGAATGTCCTCGTAAAGTAAAATTTACAAAAAACACGGGATGGAGTTCAAACTATGAACAGGGGTGTGGGGGGTATGGTTATAACATTAGTTATATTGGAAGCCGACTTTGGCGTGGGTATAGCACTATGGATTCCTGGAAAAGAGCGCATACTCAAACCACACGGATAACAGAGGTTGAAAATCCAAGTAAAACCTTGATGTTTGCTGATTGCGCGATGAGCCAAAACAGTAAATCTTACAATGAAACCTCATTTGCCTGGCAACCATTTATACTTGATTTCAATGGCGATCCTACAGATAGGTATCTTTCTCCAACTATTCATTTTAGACACCGCCATAAAGCAAATGTTGTATGGGTTGATGGTCATGTCAGTTCGCTTAAGATGGCTCAATTTGATTATACGAATGTCTATGGTGTTGATTCTGCTGATATGGAGTTGGGTTGGTTTGGGCCAATAGACAATCGTTTGTTTGATCTGGAATAAACTGGTTTTTGGTGTATTCTGTGGTATAATAGTTGGTGTGGAAACGGGGAAAATAAAACGTGCTGGGGTTTTTGCTTATCAGAGTTTACATCATCTTTTCTGGCCTGCGATCTGTATTAGCTGTAAGCGAACGATTAGTGATACCGATAGAAGTCTTTGCGAAAATTGCTGGGAGCAGCTTCGTGGTTGTGTTGAGGCTGATAGTTGTCCTGGCTGCGGGAAAGACGTCAGCAGGTATGCGGTGCTT
>JBHPGW010000119.1:0-5139 GCA_042569785.1 Planctomycetota bacterium
ATAGATTTTCATAAAACTCTCTCTCCTCTTCTTCGCTGGGTTAGTTGGGCAAAAATGACCCAGCATGATATTAAACACGGCTTGACCGTGATAATTATAGATTTTCATAAAACTCTCTCTCCTCTTCTTCGCTGGGTTAGTTGGGCAAAAATGACCCAGCATGATATTAAACACGGCTTGACCGTGATAATTATAGATTACATAAAACTCTCTCTCCTCTTCTTCGCTGGGTTAGTTGATAAAAAACCCAGCATACTAACTGACACGGCTTGGCCGTGATAATGATAAATGAAAGATTTTAAATATGATAGTTTTAGTGCAAGCAAATGTTTTAACGATTGGACTTAACGGCAGAAACAAGGTTCTAAAGGAACTGCCGATCAGATTAATTTCGATGGAATCAGGCATGGAGGCTGCACGCTCTTTAAAAAATGAAAAAATTGACAGCGTGATCAGTAATTGGGATTTGGTGGATATGGTCCACGGTCGGTTCTTGAAACGTCTAAAACGTGTCAAGCCGAACATGCCGACCATAGCTTTTGTCGACCACAACCACCCGCAACAGGAAATCCAGGCAAGAAGTCTGGGAGTCTCAGCCGTCTTGAACGACAACGCCAGTGACGACTATTTCAAACGGACCCTCTCCAATGTGCTGGGCCTGGCAGGGACCGACTCGATAAAGGCAATATCGGCGACCAAAGCCAGAATACATTCAGAAACTGCCGGTGGATAGGCAGACCAGACATTCCTGGGCACAAGAGATTATTACTGAAAAGGTTGAAGCAGACACAGTTTGGTAAAAAATGTGTTTGAAAATGCTTGAGAAAAAAATTACGCTGGGCTTGAGAGCCAAACAAAATAAATTTAAAGCGGATTCTCCAAGCTCGGCTAAAGATCAACCACGACACTTGTCGTGTTTAATATAAAGATCAAAAGTCTCTCTCTCTTCTTTTTCGCTGGGTTTTTTAAGTGTTGAATTATTATTCAGTAATAAACCCAGCAAATAAATAATCGCAAAGCTGCAACAGTTTTGCGTTAAAGTGCAAACAACCACTTTAAGTGCGGATTGAACCGTACGATTGACCTCGGCCATCAGGTTTATCCTCTAAACCTGGTGGCCTGTCTTTTTTAGAACCCAAAAGGGTGAAAGAGGGGAATCGAACCCCCGACCCCTGGATCCACAATCCAGTGCTCTAACCAGCTGAGCTACTTTCACCAGAAAATCAAAAGGTGCGCCAGAATCCTTCCCAACGCACCTTGATATTATACAAAACTCACCATTGCTGTCAAAGATTCTTTCAGGCATTTGCAACTGCTGCCTGGGCGGTGGCCAACCTCGCGATCGGTACTCTAAACGGTGAGCAGGATACGTAGTTCATTCCAACACGATGGCAAAAATCAATACTGCTCGGTTCGCCGCCATGTTCGCCGCAGATACCAATCTTCAAATTCTTCTTGGTTTTTCTGCCAAGCTTTGTCCCCATCTCGACCAGCTTTCCTACGCCGGTCTGGTCCAGTGACTGGAATGGGTCGACATCATAAATTCCATGTTCGACGTATTCGGTGAGGAACTTGCCTGCGTCATCTCTCGAAAAGCCCATCGTCATCTGCGTAAGGTCGTTCGTACCAAAACTAAAGAACTGAGCTTCAGTAGCGATCTCATCAGCGGTAAGGGCAGCACGCGGCACCTCGATCATCGTGCCAACCATATATTTAATCTTGTCCTTACGCTCTTTAAAAACCTGCTTGATCTCATCGACAACATGCCCTTTAACATACTTAAGTTCGCTAACCGAACCCACCAGCGGGATCATAATTTCAGGCAGCACAACTTTGCCTTTCTTCTTAATATTCAAAGCTGCCTCAATGATAGCTCTCGCCTGCATACGATAGATCGGCGGATACGAAACTGCCAACCTGCAGCCGCGATGCCCAAGCATAGGATTGAATTCGTGCAGCCGATCGACCTCAGCTTTGACCTTTGCAGGCGTCACTTTCTGCCTCTTGGCCATTTCTGCCTGATTTTCCTTATCCTGCGGCAGGAACTCATGTAAAGGTGGATCCAGCAAGCGAATCGTCACCGGCAGCCCAGCCATCGCCTTGAAGATACCCTCGAAGTCGCTTCGCTGATAAGGCAGCAATTTCTTAAGCGCCCCTTCAAACTGTTTTTTAACTGTAGCGTATTTTTTTCTGATCTGGCGTTTTTCTTTTTCCGTTTCAGCGAGGAATATCTTTTCGAGCATAATATCATAGTCTTCAGCCGCAAGGATCATCTGCCTTACCGCCCAGATACGCTGACCCTCGAAGAACATATGCTCGGTACGGCAAAGCCCGATTCCCTCAGCCCCAAAATCCCGGGCCCTTTTAGCGTCCAGAGGAGTATCAGCGTTGGTCCTCACTTTGAGCTTGCGGATACTGTCACATATTTTCATAAACTTACCAAAATCACCGCTAAGTGTAGGCTCAACTGTACCTAATTGTCCCTTCATCACTTCGCCGGTAGTCCCGTCAAGGCTGATCCAGTCACCTTCTTTTACCGTCAGCTTTCCAACACTCAGTTTCTTTGTCTTGTAGTTAATATTAAGCTCGCCGACACCTGCCACACAACACGTACCCATACCGCGGGCAACAACTGCCGCATGACTCGTCATTCCACCTCTTTGCGTAAGTATACCCACCGCCGCATCCATACCGCCGATATCTTCCGGGCTGGTCTCGATACGAACAAGGATCACTTTTTTACCTTTAGCCTTCCAGGCTTCCGCCGTGTTAGCGGTAAAGACAACCTGTCCGACAGCGGCACCTGGCGATGCAGGTAACCCTTTTGTAAAGACGTCACGTTTAGCCTTAGGGTCAAAATGCGGATGCAGCAGGCGATCGAGTTGTTCAGGCGTTACTCTCGTGACCGCTTCTTTTCTGGGTATAAGTTTCTCGTTAACCATATCAACGGCGATTTTTACCGCAGCCTCAGCTGTTCGCTTGCCGGTTCTCGTCTGAAGAATATAAAGTACGTTTTTCTGTACCGTAAACTCCATGTCCTGTATATCTTTGTAGTGTTTTTCCAGCCGAGTCATCATGCCTGTAAGCTGCTTATAAACTTTTGGCATGATCTTAGCGAGTTTCTTTAATGGCAGAGGGGTTCTGATTCCAGCGACAACATCTTCGCCCTGGGCATTCATAAGAAATTCGCCGTAGAACTCTTTTTTGCCGGTACTCGGATTGCGTGTAAAGCAGACGCCGGTCGAACAATCATCGCCCATATTGCCGAAGACCATCGCCTGAACATTAACAGCCGTCCCCAACAGTCCTGTAATATTATTTAACTCTCGATACTTAATAGCTCTATCGATCATCCAAGAACCGATAACAGCATTCACTGCTAAGGTCAACTGTTCGCGGCCGTCCTGCGGAAACATCTTGCCGACATGCTTTTTATAAACAGTTTTATATTTTTCGACGACGCTCTTGAGTTGCTCAGCGTTTAGGTCACTATCAACTTCGACCCCTGCCTTAACCTTTGCCGCGTGGATCACCTTCTCGAAGTACTCATGATGACAACCCATTACAACGTCACCGAACATATCGATAAAACGCCGATAGATGTCATAAGCAAAACGAGGATTACCGGTTTTCTTAATGATACCTTCAATAACGTCATCGTTGAGTCCAAGGTTCAATACCGTATCCATCATACCAGGCATTGATACCGCCGCGCCGCTTCGAACACTTACCAGTAGTGGCTTATCAGGATCACCCAACTTGGCATCCATAGATTTTTCGAGTTTAGCGATATTCTTATCAATTTCTTCAGCCAGCCCTTTGGGCCATTTACCGCGATTCTTGTAATATTCATCACAGACTTTGGTCGCGATCGTAAACCCGGGAGGTACCGGAATGCCGATCTTAGTCATTTCCGCAAGATTAGCGCCTTTACCGCCAAGCAGTTCCTTCATTGTAGCGTTGCCCTCGGCCTTTCCACTGCCGAAAAAATAAACCCGTTTTTCTGCCATTGCAATACTCTCCTTTTAAGTAAAATTAGTTAGGCATAAAATACTGTGAAAATCTAAGATAGCCCAATATATGAGCACAAAATCAATGTGTCAACGAATAAAACCCCACCCTGCCTTTTTTTAAAAAAAAACACCCCCACGCCCACACCAAAAAGCCCGAAGCGCAATCGCCGGGATAAAACCGCTTAGTTATGAGTCCCCGTAAGAGTATTCGAATGCAATCGCTGCTGACAGTTCTGGCATTTACAAATGCCGACATGTTTTAAATGAGACGTGCCCGCCAATTTCTTAGCTTCGATCAAACGGGCGCCTTTTGCGTGCATCTTGCGAAACGCCAGTTTAGCTTTGCGTTTATCCTTCGAACCAACCGCATCGGTTACAATACAGACCTTTTTACCTCGCTGCAGCAAACCCAAAGCAGTAGCTTCGACCGCACTCTCGGCATCAGCGCCGATAAGCACAAATTCACTCGCGCGAACCTCGCTAAGCAAACGTTCCAGCCGAGGCTCCTCAAATGGATCGATACACCGCTTATTCAAAATGATCTGCCTGTGCTTCCACAGAATATCACTCGGAAAATCACTCCCATCATCTGCGGCAAAATCGATATGATTATCCAACACAGTATAACCTATCTTTTTCTGACCCTCTGTTCCTTCGAGACAATAATCGATCTCACTGCCCCCATTGTCATTCACAAACACCTCACAGGTAGAGATAACAACAACCCCTCGCGACCGCGCCCACGCCATCATCCTGCGGACGTTAGCAAGAACCCTCCGGTGATTACGGATACAAGCCGAACCCTCAGCCAGAAAGTAATCTCTCTGAGTATTTATATCGACCAATACCCGCCTGCGTTTCGACCTGATCAATTGCCGGATCATTTTCCCGTTTTCCTTAATTAATCCTTTTTCATTCTCCCATATTATATATATGCGCATTATGGGCGTCAAGTTTACTTTATTTTATATCGGGCAGTAATAAACCCGACTTTAATCGCAAGGAACGCTAAAACCAGATTCCGTCTTTACTCAAAACCGTCTTTTTCGTATAATACAGACGATTATAAAATTTATCACGGAATTACATATATGGCAAGAATACTAAAAGACTATCCTTTAATTTC
>JBHPGW010000120.1:0-5010 GCA_042569785.1 Planctomycetota bacterium
CCATAAAGGCCATCCAGTCACTTATTTTGGTACCTACACGCGAACTGGCACTTCAGTATGTCAGCGAGATATCCGATATTGCCCGCAGGATCGACGTCAAGCCATTTGCCGTTTACGGCGGCTTTTCCATGCAGACACAGATCGCAAAGCTAAACCACGGGGTTGACATACTCGTCGCGACGCCAGGACGCCTCATTGACATGCTCTATAATACTAAGCTAAGCATCGCAGACGTTAGAACTTTCGTACTCGATGAAGCTGACGAAATGCTCAATATGGGATTCCTCACCGATGTCGAGTTGATCTTCTCATGCCTGATACACGAACACCAGAGCCTTATGTTCTCGGCGACAATGCCGAAAAAGATCGAAACCCTTGCACGCAAATATTTGAATGACCCGCTCACAATTTTTATGAGCAAGAAAAGGCAGGCTCCTCAAAGCCTAAAGCACCATTTCCTGCAGACACACCCAAGGCATCGGCTCGAAGTCTTACTGGGATTCCTCGACAAGGCAAAACCAAAACAGGCCATCATCTTTTGCAATTCAAGACGCAGTGCCGAAAAACTCTACGACCATCTAAAGAAAATAAAACGACCGGCAACAGAGTTCATACATGGCGGACTCGAACAGAACAAAAGAACTTCATTATTCAACCGGTTTCGCAGAATGGATATAACTACAATGGTCGCTACCGACCTGGCAAGCAGAGGCCTGGACTTTGCGCACGCGACACATGTCATCAATTACGACTTTCCAAAATTTACCGAAGCCTATACCCACCGCACCGGACGTACCGCAAGAATGGGACGAAAAGGAGTCGCCCTTACTCTATTTACAAGAGCCGACCTGCGGATATTAAAAGCTGTTATCGACATCAACAACATAAAACCTGTATGGGAGGGTTCCGAACCTGATCTTGGTAAAATTCCACGACCCAAAAAACAACCCCAAAAAAGAAAAAGATATCACAAGAGATCATAGCCGCATCACCGCTGCATAATTTTTTTAATTTTCCTTACTGCCTTTATACAATTCGTATTTCAATAGGCGGCACTCTATTTTGCCATTGTAGAAGATCAGTTTTTTTGATGTTTTTAGGCCTACCTTTTTTGCTAAGTCAGCGTTTCCTGTGAAGATGTATCCTGTTCGGCCCGGGCATTTTTGTTTTAGGAAATCGCCTATGCGTTTGTATAGGACTTCCAACTCTGTGATCTCGCCTAATCTTAGGCCGTATTCGGGGTTCATTAGTACTATGCCTTCGCCTTCGGGAACATTGGTATCGGCGAAATCGCACAGGTTGAAATCTATCAGGTGGTCGACGCCTGCGGTTTTTGCGTTTTGTTTGGCGGCGATGATCGCTTTCTCATCGATGTCGGTTGCTATTATTGGTTTTATGTTTGTTGTTTTGTGCTGGGCCTTGCGGGCATCGGCTCTTATTTGTTTCCATAACTCTTTGTCGAAATCCCTGGTGTGCATGAAACCGAAATTTATTCGCAGGCTGCCTGGTGCTCTGTTGGTCGCGATAAGTGCTGCTTCGATAGCTAATGTGCCTGAGCCGCACATTGGGAGGATCAAACTCTGTGAGCCGTCGTATCCGGTAGCCATGACGATCGATGCCGCTAATAGTTCTCGCAGAGGGGCTTTGTGCGGCATTTTGCGATAGTTGCGGTCGGAAAGTTTGACCCCGGAAGTGTTCAGGTATAGCCAGGCTTTATCGTTCTTCCAGAACAGGTTCACGACGACGCCGTTTCTATCCGGGCCGCTATTGGGCCTTGAGCCTGTCTTTTGGTTTATGCGATCGACGATAGCATCTTTGACTTTCAAACTGGCGAACATGGTATTGTTCACCGAGGGGGTATCGACCTGTGAGACTACGCAGAGATATTCAGTTGGGTCGATAATCTTTTCCCAGGGCAGGGTGATGACTTGTTTGTATAGCGCCTCAGCTGACCCGCATCGAAATTCTCTTAGCAGGTAAAGAACATTATACGCGGTTCGCAGGTGCATGTTGAGTTTCATACAGTCGATAAAAGAGCCGCGAGTGACAATTCCGCCGGTATGAGTACTGACTATCTCAAAGCCGAATTGGCTCAGTTCAGCTGAGAGGTACTCGTTAAGTCCCGGTGCGGTGGTGACTAAAATATTCTTGTGTTCGTTTACGTCCACTTTGATTTTCTATTTTCTATTTACTATTGTTTTTTCTCTCTGAGTTCTCTGTGGTCTCTGTGGCTAATTCGTCTTTTGGTCTGTGTTTCCATCTTCTGTGAAGCCACCAGTATTGGGTTGGGTCTTCTCGGACGAAGTCTTCGATAGCTTTTGTATATTCAGCGGTGATCCATTTGAGCGGGTCGTCTTTGTCTGCCCATTCTTCAGGGAAGATGATCCGTTGTACGCCGATCTCGAAGAAGAACTGGTTTCTGACCCTTCGACTGTATGCTATGCCGATAGGTATATTGCGTGTCATCGCGAGTAGCCCGATACTTTTATAGGTGCTGGCTTTTCTGCCGAAAAAATCGACGAAGACGCCTTTCCTGCCCGCGTCCTGGTCGGCGATAAAGCATAGGGTTGCACCGTCTGCCGTGAGCTGCTCCATCTGGCTCGAAGCTCCTTTTTTGTCGAGTATTTTTTGCCCTGCCCGCTCTCTGACACCGTAAAGGTATTTGCTTATGAAGACGTTATCCAAAGGCCTTGCGATAGTGTAGATGTTAAAGCCGAATAGTCCGAGCATATAGCCCATGACCTCGAAATTGCTGTAATGGCCGGCGACCATAATAAAGCCTTTGTTTTCTTTCATAAGCCACTTGGCCTGCTCGGCGTTTTTGAATGTCGAGTATTTTCGCCAGTTGTTCTTTTTGACTAATCGCGGCGTAAAAATAACATCGACAGCGAGCATTACGATTTGCTCGAAACTTCGCTTGCCGGTCTGGTGTATCCAGTCATCGCTTTTATCTGGGTAACTCGCCCGCAGGTTGTCGATAGCCCGCTTTCTGCCCCTGTGGTAGCGCTTCCAGAGCATTCGACCGAGAAAACAAGCGAATTTAAGGTTGGTTTCAACGCCGAACAGATATAGCAGCAAAATCAGCAGCCTAAGTGCCAGGTAGGCCAGATAATCCGCAAATAGATTGCGTTTTTTACGTTTCTTTCGTTTCTTTAAGTCCGCCATAATGAGCAATTGTATGCTCAAAAACGCCGTTGTCAACTTAAGAATATTTGGTTAACTGCAATAGCAGTGGCCTTGGGATAGTTTTTTTTGTTTTATCGTGCGTTTTCTCTTGAGCGGTTGTTAGCACAAATCATCCCCGCAAAGAACATATCTTTAGGGTGCGTCGCAAAGTAACGTGATTTTGTCGCAAAATGGCGTTGTGTTAAAGGGGCCTTTTTGCTATAATGAATCTGTGTTTGGACAGGAGGCACTTTATTAGAAGGAAATCGAAATCTTTTCGCATATATTGCCGAAGATTAGCGTAGTGAGTCTGCGCTGGTTTTGGCTTTTATAATAGAGCAAATTAATTTTTTTCAGTAGGGGTAAAAATGATGTTTAAGAAACAGGTTTTGTTGATCTCATTGGTTTTATTGTTTGTTTGCTACGGACAGCTTTTCGGTGCCGCCGAAGACTTCGGCACTATGGCTCTGGGCGACTGGCTCAGCACTGATGGTACTGTCGGTATTGCCATCCCGCCTTATTGGACTGTTGATACCAGCGCGACCAGTTTTGGTCATCCCGATTATCCGGGCTACATAAGAAATATTGCTTCTAACGGCCCGGATTCCAGCAATGCTCTGGAAGTAGGCGCAGCCGCCCACGCTAACGGTAAGTGGGGCTGGTTTCCTTCTATGCCGCCAGCTGCAGGGCTCGTGACTTTTACTGTACAGTTCAACTTCAGGGGAAAGCTACCATCTGAAACCTCGCCGGGCAACAGGGCTATGTTCTATATAGGTACAAGCACAAACAGTGCAGAAACTGTATTCTTAGCGTTTAAAGCGGACGGCACAACGGAATTTATTTATCGTAACAGTGATCTTGTGGATGAGACAGTCGCCGTGCCTGGGCTTTTGACTGATGGCTCGTGGAATACGTTAGAAGTTGAAATGAACTACGACACCGACGTTAGCCGTGCCCGTCTAAATGCCGGTGCGTGGGCAAGCGTTAGTGGAATTACCGCACCCTCGAATCTTAATGATATCGGTTTCGTGACAAACGGGATCATCGGCTATGACAACTTCACGCTCAGTCCCGACGGGCCCGATCCGGAAGACTTACTGTTCGTCAACCGGACATCGCTGTATGGCCTGGGGATCATGAATACAAGTGTCCGTATAGCCTGGGCGGATTTCAATAATGACGGCTGGACAGATCTTTGCGCAGGCGGCAGCCAGATATGGCGAAATAATGCCGGCCTAAGCTTTACGATGATAGATTCTGGTAAAGGTCTGCTTTGGGGTGATTATGACAATGACGGCTTTATGGACCTTTTTGAAGGCGACCAGCTATTTAAAAATATTAGCGGAACCAGCTTTGTCGAACAGTTCGGAGCAGTTCCATCTTATGACTCACAATATTTTGGCCACTGTTTTGGTGACTGGGACGGCGACGGATATATCGATACCTACTCCGGTGACTTTGGCGGAACCTCAAGGGCATATCATAATAACGCCGGTGTTAATTTCTCCACGGTCTGGTCAGGATACGCGGGCAAAACATACGGAACTGCCGTATGCGATTTTGACAGCGATTTCGATATGGATATTTATGTCAGTAACTATTGGCAGATGGCCAATGTACTCTGGGTAAACAATGGTTCGGGAACGGCCTTCCCCTTTAGCGATCAAGCCGCGATCTATGGCGTCGATGGCGACCCCACTGTCGGTGCTGGTTATGGCCATTCGATGGGCGCAGGCTTCGGTGACTTTGACAATGATGGTTACTTTGACTTAGCTGCTCTAAATTTTAATCATCACGATCGAGCAGCCAGTTGTCGGTAATAACTTTAACGTCGTTATAATCAAT
>JBHPGW010000121.1:0-4986 GCA_042569785.1 Planctomycetota bacterium
ATCGGCTTATGACAACCTTTTACAATCGCAGGGCCGGTCGTTCCATATTTTCTACGGACTAATTTTTCTATTGAAAATCGAACGGCCGGGGCTTGTATCTTGTATCTCGTATCTCGTGAATTGTATCTCGAACAACTAAGAAAGATGGAAAAGTTTTGAGAATTTTTTTAGACACGGATTGACACGGATTTACACAGTTTTTTGCTGCTGGAGTCACATGGGGGTATACAAAGTTTACTTTTGTTTTACTCAACTTATTTTGTCTCTGCTTCGCTGTTAATACAGTTGGCCGTAATTAGCGGCTGATTGCTTTGGTCGTGTTGTTGGGTATATAAAAATGATGAAGGCTGTTGGATGAAAATTAGAAATATGAAATTGACCAATAACTTAGCACTTAAATTATTAGCGATAGTTTTGTTGACAGGCGTGACAGCAAAGGCAGAGAGTGCGGATGATCGATACCCTTAAGGGGGTGCCGGAAAATCAGCGGGAAGATGGATATCGTCCAGAAGAATGGATCGGCTCCTGCGTTACGGCTGTTTTAGGCATGAAAGAAGCTCCGAATGAAGGTTTAAGTCTGGTAAGACTTCCCAGCGGCGTCACTATACATTTGAAAGATATCATAGAGTTCTGCCCGGCTGAAATACTGGGCAACTCGGTAGTGGAGAGATTTGGCTCTGATTTTCCCGTACTGACTAAATTTCTTGATTCAGCAGAAAGACTGCCCGGACAATTTCATCCGTCAGCAGAGTTCATCAAGGGACGGGGAATGGGTAATCGTGGTAAGAAAGAGGCATGGTTAATTTTAGATGTGCGATCTATTGAAGGGGAAGAGCCGAGTATAAACCTATGTTTCAACGAGACGATAGATAAGAGTGAATTTATTTCTTTAGTAAATAGTGAAAATCAGCAGGAGCAATTAAAATTCGCCCATACATTTAAGGTTTCTCCCGGAGATGTATGGTTAGTGGAAGAAGGTCAGTACCACGCTATTGGTTCCGGAGTTTTTATGGTCGAGGTGCAGGAAAGTTCCGATTGGATAGTACTGACTGAGAACAAAGTAGGCAACCTGACACTCGACGAAGAGATATGTTATATGAATCTGTCCAAAGAAGAAGCTTTAGAGTGTGCCGACTTTACCGGATACACCAAGGACGAGGTGATAAAAAAATACAAGAAGTCACCAAAGCTCATAGAAAACAAAAACGCCTGCCAAAAATGGGAACTTGTCGATACAGATCGGTTTCGGTCTGAGAAATGGATAGTTTCAGATAGAGTAGAAAACATCTCTAAAGGTTTTTACAGGATTGGTATAGTGGTAAAAGGCCAGGGTCTGATCGAGAGTCTTTCCGGAAGCGATAGCCTAAAACAGGGAGACTCTTTCCTTATCCCGGCATCTTCAGAGCAGTACAGCTTACAACGGTCAGGAAATGAAAACCTTGAAACAATTTGGTCATTACCGTCGCTGTAGAGGCCGAATTAGGCGCAGTGCTTGGATACGAAAAAGGCCCTCAACCACCTTATGAAGAACTCTATGCTACAGGCATGGCGTCATCCTCGCGATGACCGGTTTTAATAGACCTCGACTGCGTTCGAGGTGACGGGGCTATGGGTGGATTAATTTTTTGTTTTTAGGAGGGATTGGGAGGTTGTTATTGCTTTTGATAGGCCTGGGATTATTGATGTTACTGTTTCGAGGTCCTCGGGGGTTAGTTTGTTTTCTATTGGACGGTATATTAAAATAAAACCAAGTGACAGGCCTTGTATTTCCAGGGGGATCGTGTAAGCGGAGAGTTTGTTTGTGACGCTTAGGTTACACTCGAGGTTCATTTCGAGCATTTGATCGAGGTTGCAGATGTTATTGGTTCTGCAGATGTTCTCGAAGGATTCTTGTGTGAAACAATTTTCCAGGCAGAGTTGGTGATCGAGTATCGGCTGATCGGAGCCGGTAGTGTACGATTGAAAGCCGTCATCGCCGCGGATGAATAAGGTGACGTTTACGTCGTCGACCCGCTCTTTTATAAATATCTCGGCAAAACTTAAAATGTCGGTGAGCCTGGTTGTACCGATGAGCGATTCGTAAAAGTCAGTTGAGAAACTGATGGCGTGGAGTCTCTTGATAAACTTTCTCTGTGCCCCAATAAGGTCCTTACAGAGGATGTCTATCTTTCGGGCCTGCTGTTTTCGCTCTCTGTTGAGTTTGCGAACAAGCAGCCTGATTCTTTTGTTTCTATCTTCCAGGAACAATCCCTGCCACCTTCCAAAAGCCTGGCCAAAGTCATCTATTTAGGGTTCATCACCCTCCTCCATGGTTTTGTTCGGTCGAGTATGTGTATGGCTTTAGTAACAAAAATGCGAAAATTTTCAGGCCGAGACCAGCCTATAAATACTCGGTTATCAGTTTTGCTGTATGACGGGAGTCGGAAAAACCGGTCTAATCGGTACAGGCCGAACCTTATGCTGCTGGCATTCTCGGACTAATAATTTGATTAGCTCAATACCAGCTTTGTGGGTCGACGCTGGTTTTTATGATCTCGACTAATTGGTACGCTCGGTGGGAATTCGAGGCGAGACTTTGCCGTGTTGTTCTATTTGTAGTTCTTCGTGAATTTCGGCGAGAGCGGGATCTTGAGGGATTGCTTTTTTTTGATCTTGTTCTTGTAGAGCGGCCAGTGCCTGTAGCCCTGGAAGAAGCTCCTGATCGGCCATGGTTACGTCCCAGTTCAAGTTCAAATGTAAAGTCTGCGGGACTTGCGGTTAGAAAGCCACTGTCGTAAACACGCAACGTCATCTTACGACGACGAATTGATTCTTTAAGGCCGACGATAACAACCCCGCCGTCAATTACATAATCGAGCTGTGTCAGTTCATTAGAAACCGAAGCGAGTAGAAGCTGCAATGCTTTGCCGGCCGGAACCTCGCCAATACCATCGAGGTATACGGGTGTGTCTGTGTCTATCGAGGAACTTTCTCGCAGATGTCGCCAGAAGATTATCAGATTCAATTGGGGGTTCACGGATTTTCTTAGAATATCAAGAGCTTCGGAAAATGTCACGCCGGGCCTGATGGTGGAAAGGTCCACTAACGTTTTCATTTGGCTATGGATAATTTTGTAACTTGGTACAGGCTTTGCGGTTTTGCCAAAGCAGATGCCTGCTTGAAACAGGTACGAGAAAATCACTGTCGATACCGCGGCGGCGATCAAGGTCTTTTTAGCTCGCATAATGATAACCCCCTATCTATTTAGCGAAATAGTGTTTCTGTTTCCATCTGTATTATAACCGCAACCAGATTGTGCGAAAGTCTTTTTTCTCGAATCGCGTAAAAATTTATTGGGACATCTGCCGTCTTTGAACAGTTTGTCTTTGGCGCACTGGAAATCGTCAGTTATCTCAACAGGCAGCGTTCCGTCGTCGCTGAGTATGAAAATTCTGGCCAAATTTTTGAATGTGATCCTAAAAGCATAGAGCATGGTAGTCAAGTTGCTAAGTTTTAAGAAACTTTTACTGTTAATGGGTATCGAATTGGGGTTTGATTAACACAAAAAGAGAACGGGACTATATTATGAAACTAAGTGTTGTCATACCTTGTTATAACGAAGTCAATACGATCGAGAGCGTGATCGATGCGGTGAACAACTGCGGGTACGCGGATAAGGAAATTGTGCTTGTCGATGACTGCTCAAGCGATGGGACGAGGGAGTTGATCGCTGAGACTATTGAATCGCGGGTGGATAAGGTAATCTATTTCGAGAGTAACCGCGGTAAAGGGGCGGCTGTGAGAGCGGGGTTTGAGACGGCAACGGGGGATATACTGATCGTACAGGATGCAGATCTGGAATACGACCCGAATGAGATACCCAAGGTGATCGGGCCTATCGTCGACGGTAAGGCGGATGTGGTTTATGGGTCCAGGTTCATGTGTCTGGATCCGCACAGGGTGCTGGCACACTGGCATCGGCTTGGCAACAGGGTGCTGACAGGGATATCGAATATTTTCACCAATATCGATCTTACCGATGAGGCGACGTGCTATAAGGCGTTCAGACGAGAAGTAATCGAAGGGATCGAACTGGAAGAGGACGGATTTGCGTTCTGCCCGGAAATAACAGCGAAAATAGCTAAGGCAAAATACAGGATATATGAAGTGGCTATCTCGTACTGCGGACGGTCGTACGAGGAAGGCAAAAAAATACGGTTTAGGGACGGGGTTTCGGCTGTGTGGGCAATCGTAAAATATTCGCTCTTCGCTAAAAAACACAAGGGGAATGATAAATGTCCAGCCAACTCAATGTTAAAGACGGGTTCTACGATAAGGCGATAATCGTCATACTTGCGGTGTTTGGAGTTTATCTTGGTGTTGTTTATTTTGGGCACAGGATAGTTCCGAATTCTGATTTTAGCTGCTTTGTCCGGACAGCTCGTGAGGTGTTGAGCTTTGAGCTTCCATCGAGTTATAAACGCGGGCCTGTGCTGGGGATACTTCAGGTGGCTGTCAGTTGGTTTATCACGGACAGCCATCCGTATCTGACGGCTGGGCGGCTATTAAACGCGGTTCTGTTTGCCGGCAATGTGGTTTTGCTTTTTCTGGTTTGTAAAAAGGTTGTCGGTCGAGCAGCGGTTTGGGTTGCTGTTATCGCAGCGATAAATCCGTGGGTGATCGAGATGCTGACTGAGCCGTTGGCCGAAACTACGTTTTTGTTTTTCATACTGCTTAGTTTTCTGCTGATCTTTAAGCGTTCGCGGTGGAGTTATCTTGTTGCGTCCGTAACAACGATGGTTCGCTATGAGGGAGCAGCGTTGATCGGGATCGCTTTTGTTATGGATATGATAGACAGTAAAGACAATCGCGACAGAATAGGAAGTTTGGCTTGTGCCGCTGTCGCGTCGCTGCCTTTTGGTTTGTGGATGGTGGGAACATTGCTGGATTTTAAGGGTCAGGGGGAGACTCATTATCTCAAGGAACTGGGACGTAACCATGGCCGAT
>JBHPGW010000122.1:0-4977 GCA_042569785.1 Planctomycetota bacterium
TCCCTGCCTTACTTTATTCTTATGATCGGGTTTTGTCAAAGTTGCCGCCAGCGGATTGTTGACACTGCCGGCTTCAAAAAGACCAGAGGATTACCTTCTAAAGATCGATAACGTTTTGGGAACACAGGTTAAGGGCCAATTCCCATACCAGGGAGACTCTACCGATATCGAGAATGATATATCAAGGGATATTGTTACAGAATTTAAAGATGAGCCTCTGGATATTAAGATCGAATCTGACCAGGATGATCAACTCTTAATGATGACAACCGAGCCTGTAACCGACAAAACTGTAGTTATCGAGGTCGCCACGCCGGCAAAGCAACAGAATAATTCTTTGGAAAAGCCCGATCATAAGAATAAAGTAAGGCAGGGATATGCAAGGGCGGTTGTCGCAGATGCCTTCGGCAAAGCCCAAAAACGTCTGGAAGAGGGGAAATACTACTGGGCCCAAAAAGCCCTTACCGAGGCTCAACAGGTTCTTACGGATAACCAGAAATACATTGGTACAAAGCTCAGCAAAAGCTACAAGCAAACGGTAATACAGATAAAAGCCCAAATCCAAAAGGGCAGAGCACAGTGGCTTGGCTCAGAAGATAGCTAATCGGTGAGAATCGTTAAAGTTATTGAAATACCGTTATAATACAACACAGAGCTAAGAAACATCGCCCTATCCATTCTACCTGTTTTCTCGGGCTTCAACACTGCCTCTATGCGTTAGTAGTTAGTGAAGGTTCTTGATAATACCCAAATTAACACCAAATTAAAAAAAGTGCTTGACTTCCCAATCCGTATATGATTTAAATGAACGTTTCGGGCGGGGAAGAGTTTATGCGTGAGGCGGTTTCATTTTGCGTCGGCCGAGCAGGTTGTTATAGCATTGTTTGAGGCTGCATTGTGGTTGTGCGTTTATCAAATGAGTTGACGAACGTTTTAGACGCGATCGTGGTGGTTAGGTGGATGGTGAAATCAGAAAAAAATTCGGGCTTTTAGGTAGATAGATTTATTAATGCAGTATAAGTTGTATCGGGCACAGCCCTGTCATGGGGGTCAAATGGATTTGGCAAGTGTTTGAAGTAAAAGCCAACTTCGTTGATGGATTGACATTTTTTAGGTGAATTTTTTTGTTCATTTTCGATTTCCTCGAAGGTTCCCATCTTACCCAACTTTACAGGTTTTGTTGGAGTATAATTGATAATATGGGACTAAAGAAAGTTAATGAAAATAATATCGCCTAAACAGCCCGAAAAGGAAATTTTTCCTTGCAAACCCACCGGTATGCTGGTATCCTATTTTGTATAGATACCCCGTTTTAACAGGGCAGGGTGTATTGAGTGGGTGGTTTTTAATGGGTGATGAAGTTCATATTTTTCGGTAGGAGGTTGTTCCTGTGGATAAAATAAAAGATTTAGCTAAATTTTCGACAAAGAGGTATGTAGTTGCGCTTTCGATTGCGGTTCTGGTGTTTACGGCATTTTGCAACTCTGTACCAGCTCAAGCCAGAGCCTCGGATAAGCAGCGGATAATCCGACAAGTGGCCAAGGGGTATATCGATGCCGGCAAAGAGCAATATCGAAGAGGCCAATATATGCTGGCCGAAAAGTCGTTTCGCAGGGCGATGGATTACAAAAACGATTTGACAGATGCTACGCGGCTGGAGCTAAATGAATATCTGGAAAAAGCCCAAAAAGCAGCTCTTGGAAGCAAGCACATCCTTGAGCAGATACGAAATGCCAATGAACAGTATAAGGCAGGAAACCTCATCAAGGCCAGGTCGTCCCTTGAAGAAATAAAGGACAGTCCCTACCTGACAGATGACAGGCGTGATCTGATCTCAAAGCTCCTCGGAAGGATAGACGTCAAACTAAATCAACAAAGAACAGAGGTTGCCGATATTTACAACCGCAGCGTCGAATTTTATCGCTCTGGTCAGCTCGAAAAGGCCAGAGAAGGCTTTATCCTGATCGCCGAAAATGAATTATTAATGGCCCCTGAAGGTAAGTCAGCGGAAGATTACCTGGCGAGAATAAATCGGATATTAGCGGAACATGCTGAAATATTTACCCCTGTTAAACCCGAAACAACTCCAGAGGCGGATGTTACCGCTGATATCGTTGGGAAGGAATTGCTCGAACTCGCTGGTGAGATTGAGTTAACAGAAGAGCTTGAGCCGCAGGAAGTCAATGAAGTGCTCTACGATGAATCCGTTACCGAAGAGCCGTGCGAAGTAGCTGTAGTTGAGGTAAAAGACGATTCCGCAATTATAGTTGAGGAACAAGTAGCTGAAGGTCACAGTTATATCGAAGTAATTAATCGTAAAAGGAATATCCTAAGGAGCCATACGCGAGCGGTCGTTAATGATGCAGTGACTAAGGCCCAGGAGGCGATAGCCGGCGAAGAATTTGACAAGGCTAAAGAAGCTGTCGAAACAGCTGAACGAATTGTAACAAAAAATCAATTACATCTCGGCGACCAGCTTTACGAACACTATAACACTCAATTAGCAGGACTGACTTCGCAAATTGAGCAGGCCTCCGCACTCAAGACAGAGTTCTTGAGAGAAGAGAAGAGACTTGCTGCCATACAGGCACAACAGCAATACAGACAGAGGGTAGCTGCCGATAGGGAAAAGCGGATAACAGAGCTTATGACTAATGCACATGCCTATATGAAGCAGCAGCGTTATATAGAGGCACTTGGACAGCTCGAGAGTCTGCTCGCGATAGATCCTCTCAACAATCAGGCGTTGATCTTAAAGGATACGCTTGATGATATGGTCAGCTTTAGAAATCAGCTCGACGTTAAGAAGGAAAGCGACAAAGAAACCTTCGAAGCTCTGCTTGATGTCGATAAGTCTGCTATTCCTTATACTAATGAACTTAATGTTAGTTACCATAAGAACTGGCAGGAGATCGTTTCGGCTCGTACCACCAAAGAATCGCTTGGGCAGGATCCTGCTAATACAAGAGTTCATAAGCAATTGGATGGAGAGATCGTTGACCTTGCTGAATTGACACCGCAAACGCCATTTGATGACGCGATCAACCAGTTAATAGAATCGGTCGATCCTCCGCTGAAAGTATTTGTCAACTGGGGCGATTTGTATACAAATGCTGATATTGATCAGGCTGAGCAGATCAATATGGATGCAATTAGGGCGGTTCCGCTTCGCAAGGCACTGGAGATTCTACTTGAATCGGTTTCAGGTGGATTTGCTGAAATTGGATATGTTGTTGAGAACGGCGTGATCACAATTGCAACGGTAGATTCACTTCCGAAGGTGTTGGTCCTGGACTTTTATGACGTTAGCCAGTTGCTTGGTGCTCCTTCATCTGCTGCATTTGAATTGGATGTCGGTGGTGGCGGCGGTGGTGGCGGCAGTAGTCGTGGCGGCAGCAGTCGAGGCGGCAGTAGTCGAGGCGGCAGTAGTCGAGGCGGCAGCAGTCGAGGCAGCAGCAGCAGTCGAGGCAGCAGCAGCAGTCGAGGCAGCAGCAGCAGTCGTGGCAGTAGCAGCAGTCGTGGCAGCAGCAGTTCGGGCAGTGGTGGTGATTTGACTGGTACAGGTATGGCTCAACAAAGAGCCTCAGATATTGTTCAAATTATCCAGGAAAGTGTCGACCCTGAGAGTTGGTTTGAAGTGGGTGGTGAAGCGACAATAAGGGTATTTGGACAGCAGCATCTGATAGTCAGGCAAACGATGCAAAACCACAAAGATATTAGAAGATTGCTCAAAGTTTTACGTGAACCACTAACTAGACAGATTTCGATCGAAGCCAGGTTCCTGGCTGTGAGCGAATCTTTCATGGAGGATATTGGGATTGATATGGACGTTGTATACAAGCCGCATCAGGGCAAGCTAAACGATATAATATTTGATCAGGATCACGCTGCGGGTTTGGCTGCCGATGTGGCTTCGACTCTTACAACCGGGTATGGCCTCTTCGGCGATGACTTGCAGATCAGTTTTATTCTTAAGGCAACTCAAGAGCGTGAGGATGCCAAGGTTCTAAATACCAGTACGGTCACAGTATTAAGTGGCGAGGCGGCTTCGATAAGTAATGAGACTGAGAGGGATTACGTAGGTGATGTCGATTTTGATAATATTACAAGTTCCGGTGAAAATCCAGTGGTAAGAGTAATTGCCGACCCACAGGTCGAGACGATGACCGATGGCTTAGTGCTGAATGTTACTCCGACGATCAGCGAGGATAAGAAGTATGTATTGCTGAGGATTTATACATCGCTTTCAAATACAACTTTTAGCCAATTTCCGGTTCCTTTCGGAGATACGGGTGATACCTTCCCGTTACAAATGCCGCTTACCGATTTTTCGATCATAGGGACCAGGGTTAATGTTCCTGACAGAAGCACGCTGATCATTGGCGGCCAGAAGCTTAGCAGTGAAACAGAATTTGAGAAGGGCGTACCTATATTAAGTAAGATACCTTTGCTGGGCAGGCTGTTTGAAAATCGCGCAAAGAGCAAGGAGAGTCGGGTGCTCTTAATTCTGGTCAAGCCGACAATTATGCTTCAGGACGAAATGGAAGCAGATGCCTTAGCGGCGATAAAGGGCAATTTTTAAACAAAGGTTGTTTCTTAAGTACAAGTTACTTTAGTGATAAGTTACTTTTTAATCACAAGTTAATACTTTAAAGCGGAGGAATCTTGAGCCTCAAGGCCAACTGAGAGTATGGGGAATTGATTTTGGAATTAGTTTTATATAAAAAAACAATTGGTAAGTTGGTGAGTTAAAAAACCGATGTAAGAGTGCTGCGGGGCGTTTTATTGTGGCGTTGCCGCAGTCTTAATAACTAAGTGTCCAAGTTGTAATTTGTTTGTTAAAAAGGCGTTAATGTTATATAATAGGTTTAGTTGAGGTGGTTATCATTGGTTTATTACAGCGTTTTTAGTGAAAAAAGTTGCATTTTTTGGCAGATTTGGCGCGTTTTTGTTGTAAAAAGTTAAGAAATTAGGACG
>JBHPGW010000123.1:0-4956 GCA_042569785.1 Planctomycetota bacterium
TTGATTCAATATCATTATACCGATCTCAGGATGGCCTACATATTATCTTCGTGGTCACGGATGCTTTCCTCAGGCCCGAGATATTTGTATATGGGCAAAGGTGCAATTTCAGGCTGCCGGACGGCAGCAACGGTATTATCAAATAGTTTATCCCCCTCTTTGCTCACAATGAGACGGTAGTCACCTTTATCAAAAGCAGCTTCGGCGAAAACTCCACCAACAAGCCTTGCCGTTGCTTCTGTTCCAGTGGTTACTCGGATACTAAAAAACAAATGAGGTTCGGTGCATAATGATTCGTGAATTTTACGAAACGAACGTCCAACGTCATCTGCCAACGGATCTCTAAGTCTTAGCAGGTTTGGTTGCATGTTACGGGTGAAATATTTATGATCATCTCCACCAATATAGTCAGTACCGGCATAATCATCATCTTCAAAATCCCTTCCATGATTAACTGAGTGCAAGTCATCTACAAGGATAGTTGCCGCACGTCTTTCCAAGGAAATATCAGCTGGTTGGACCCTGACGCTGATTAACACATCCTCCTCTACTCTATCTATGACTCTGTCTAGTGTTTGAAAGCTATTTTTCTTGTTAGGTACAAACTGTTTAATAGTATAGTAGCTATCCGGAATTTTTGGGTTGAGTTCACAATTGTGTAACGGTTCTATGAACTCCTGCCGTCGAATAATATCGCAGATGGCCGAGGCTGATTCCGGTAGTTCGTCTGGCTTGTAAATTCTCTCGAATTTATAGAAACGGCTGAGTTCTCCACTCTGGACAAGTAGATCCATACTCTTAGCCATTCCGCTATCAGAAGCCCATATACGTAAATATAATTTTAGTCTGGACTGCCTGTCATAGCTCTTGCATTTCGGGTTAAACGCAAAAAGCAACTCTGCTGAAACTGACATTGGCAGCATATGTGAGATTTGTCTCAACAAGTGTTCACTGCTGGCAAAAATTGCAGAAGATACATTACCTCCCGCCGCCATCTGATACTGAGAACAAGCAGGGTCTGGAATTTCATGTATCTGATATACCAATGTCTGATCATTCAGTAGCACTATAATACTCCTTTGGATTCATACAAAAGTTTCTACATAAATATAAATTAGTTTATCTTCTTCGATTTCGCCTACAGTCCTCTGCTCCTTTACCAAGTGAACCCCAAAACAATGGCAGAATTACAAATAACATAAGAAATAAATACGGGTTGGCTACAATCCAACCAAAAGCAAATATCGCTCCCAAAACAATTGCTCCTGCCACAATAACGCCGAGCACCGTTAGCCAAGCCCACTTACTCTTCTTGCAGACAAATATGATGCTTTTACAGAGATAACCAATTCCCCGACAAACACATATAAAGCTTTGCCAAATATGCAAAAGACCTTTCGGAATGAATAAAAGCCCCTTGAAAGTACATAAAAAAGGAAAGCATATGACAGTTATGAAAACATTAAACACTTTTCGTAATGCTTGTTTTCTCTTAAGCCTTCGTTGTTCTGCCGCATACTTTTCGCATTTTATTTCTCTACGAAGTGACTGTGCTTGTACTGAGTTGCAGCAAAATTCCAGAGCTGTAGCACAACTAAAAGCAGCTTCAGTAAAATTCCGTTTTTCCAGATTTCTTTGAGAGGAATCTAACGCTTCATTAAAACTTTTTTCTATGAAGTCAATTTCTGTTTTCGTATCTTCCAGTCCCTCCAAAGTGGGCCAAAACTCCGCGGCTTGTTTAATCTGTTTTCTGGCTTCATCAAACTCTGCTTCACTCAGCAACTTTCTGGCATTATCGAGATGAGCACGAGCACTAGATTGAGCCTGCTTAATAATTTGGATAGTTTTCCTGGTCTTTGCTGAATCCGGACATATTCCTAATGCCGACTCAGCAAATTGCAATGCTGTCGTAAGATGCTTTTCCGAATATGTCTGGCTTGCTTTTTGCATATGCTTTTCATAATCTGCTTGTGTCTTTGCAAGTCTCCTTTTGATATTTTCTAATTCGCTCATAGTTGGCCAGAGAGTCTTTATTTGGTTTAAAAGTGCATTAGCATTATCAAATCTGGCGGCACGTATAGCTATTTGAGCTTCTTTAAACAGCTCATGTGCTTTTTCCTGTTTGTTTTTTATTACCTCTAAAAGATTTTGAGTTTCATGGCTTTGCGGTGCCTGTAACAGAGCCTTTTTTGCCAGTTGAGATGCCTTAATAAGTGACCCACTTTCCGTAGCTGCTAACGCTTCTCTAAAGGCACTAACATATTTTTTTGACCGTTCATGACGTTTTGCAAATAGCTCTCTCACTTCCTCACGAGTCGGTATAAGTTCCAGACAATTATCAAGAAACTTATCTGCCTCATCAAACTTTGCCTCGTCCATCAACTTAATAGCTTTTTCCCAGTGATGATTGAATTTATCTATAAGTGATTTGAGCTTCCGTATATGCTCTTCCGCCATCCAATGTCGCGGAATAATTTTGCGAACTTCCTGCCAGGCTTCAATCGCCTTTTCAGGGAAACCAGCATCTGTTGCTTTACGAGCCTTCTCAATCAATGGAACTATCAGTGGTTGTTTTTGACGGAGGTCTCTTATCAGTTCTTCAGCGCGTCCCTCAAAATCTCCAGCACCTTCACACAAAACAATTTCCAGGAGTTTTATGGTCGCTACAGGATCGACATCTTTGAGTTTTTCGATCTTCTCCTTCCGTTCTTCCAGCAGATAATAGCCCGCCACACCTTGTTTGCCATCATGGGGGCAGTCTTCTTGGTCAAGGCGCACCGGGCCGATGCATCGGGGACAAGGGCGAAAAAACGAACTTGGTAAAGCATGGTTGCAACTTTCACAATATGTTTTTTTGGGATCGGAGTTTATATATTCACAGGCAGGACATGCAACATCAATACTAACCGAAAACCCCCTTTGCATGTTATTTATGTCGCGAGTCAACTGTTCAACGGTACCATACCTGTCAGTTGAGCTTTTAGCGAGACACCGTTCAACAATTGGCATCCATGGCCTTAAATCGGCTGACAATTGTGGAGGCTGCATATTCAAATGCTTGTCCTTAAGTTCATCAGGTGAGCCTTCAAATGGCAGATCACCATCAAAAAGTTCAAAAAAGTTTACGCCTAAACTGTATATATCACTGAAACAGCCGATATCTTTTTCTCTTGCTGCATAAAATTGCTCAGGGCTTATGTAATGTGGGTCGCCATAGCCCAATCGTATCTCTGGTAAAATGTCTTTTGAAGAATATGTCAGTTTGCGTGATACGCCGAAATCAGATATCTTTGCTATGAGTTTATCGCCAGTCCTGCACAATAGAATATTTTTCGGCTTAAGATCTGAATGAATTAATCCAGCATTGTGCATAGTCTTAACACCAAGGCAAGTTTGCTTAAATAATTCCAAACCTTCTGACCTCCGAATTCCCGAATCATTTTTGTGCTGGTTTAGCCATGATCGCATACTCCCTCCATCAGCATATTCCATAGATAGCAAAACCAAACAAAGCCCTTCATAGTTAATTGTATGAGTATCGTAGGCTTTTATGATATGCGTAAAATCAGTAATCTTACGACGAGCTCGTAACTCTTGCTGCAATTGCTGCTCCGCAGCCGGTGCTTGTTCAGGATCGGAAACTATAATCTTCAACGCAACATCAAAACCCAGTTGGGGATCATAGGCTTGATACACAGTCCCGACGCCTTTCCCAATCTCTCGAATAATACGATATCTGCCACCTAGCACATCACCTTTGCTAATCGGCAAATCAAATGGCTTGTTATCTAAACCAGAGACAAAAGGGTTCGATTGACACCTATTTAGCTCCATATTATGAGGTGCGTTTTGTGGCGGCAATGACACAGTGTCGCTTGAACTTGTTGTTGTGTCAGCTGTTATAGGTTGTTCACTCATATCGGCCATATGGCTCTTTCCCAAATCTGTTTCTTTGGTCTTCAAAACAAATACCCTTTCAACAATTCCCAATCACCTTTATAGTATACAGTTGACTTTTGTAAGTGCTGTTGGCGCAACAGATTGACATTAATCCTGACTTCTGTTATCATGCAATGCGCCATGCTATGTCCTAATATTGTTTTTGTGTTATAATTCGTTACCAAAAATACTTGTATTTGATAATTTGTCTTTAAAAAGCTCTGCTCTATTAATAAAAACAAACGGTAGCACAAAACTTTGGGGAAAAAATTTAGATTTTGCGATTTTTCTGAAATTGCTTGCAGGTTACATCCGCTATGAATATGGAATTAGAGTCATTATCTGATATAAAACTTATAAAGCTAACCCTTGCGGGTAATTGTCAGGCTTTTCGGATAATTTATGATAGGTACTCTCCCCTTGTTCTACATTACTGTTTGGCTATAATTCACAACAAAGATATGGCTGAAGACTTAACACAAGATACTTTTTTACGTATTCTTAACAAAATCCATCTATTTGATTGTGATGGCAAAAATGCTAATTTTAAGGGATGGGTTACAACTATTGCCTTCCGCATTGCTGTTAATTATATGTATCAGGAATCAAACAAGCGTAAGGTAATTAGCAATCTAATTGACAACGAGAATATAAAAGCGGTTAAAAGCCATAATCCAAAAGACTGTTTAGAAAAAAAAGAACTCGAAGAAATTTTACTAACCGCCTTAGAAGAATTACCAGAACCTACAAAAACCTGCATTATTGACCACTATTTTCATAAAATGCGGCGAAAGGATATTTGCAGGGCTTATGGATTGACGATAGGTCAGGTCGATCATTATTTGGACAGAGGACGTCGATTGCTCAGGAAAAAGCTTGGAAGATTGACTAAAGCGAAAAAGGTTTAATGCATGAAAAGTACGATAGACATTTTTTTATTGCGCTTTGCCTGTAAATCAAATAGAAGTAGTGTTTGCTGGGCAACTACTAAGAATTTTGGAGTCTCTAAGCATGAAT
>JBHPGW010000124.1:0-4930 GCA_042569785.1 Planctomycetota bacterium
CACAGAATGTATCTATTTGTAAATAAAGAAGTTAAGTTTTATTCAGCAAGCCCTATTTAGGTCGTAAAGTGATTGGTAAATTATTACAACCACTTACCAACCGGCAACTGCTCCACGGCACTTCTCAATACAGGATCAACATTTGTATATACCTTGTTCGTCAGATTCGGGGATGAATGTTCCCAAAGCCTTTGTGTTACCGCAGTAGAAACTCCATTCTGAGCCAATAAAGAGCAGAATGTTTTCCTCAAATCGTGGAATTTCAAGTCAGCCAACCCCGCATTCTTACAAACCTTACGCCATTTTCTGTGGCTGAATTTTGTGCGAAATAATTTCTCCTGTCCATCTTTCAAATTACAAACATACTTTGAAAGTTCTGTCATTACTACCAGCGACACTGGCCGTGAAGCCATGCTCTTTTTGGTCTTCTTGCTAGAAGTTGCAATGCTGTTAGTCTCAAAATCAATGTCACTGATTTTCAGCAAGTCAATATCCCCACGACGCAGCCCAGTGTCCAATGCTAAGAGCACACGTGTCTTCATTAAAGTGTATGGTTCCATTGCTTTTAGCAATTTCTTAACCTGAACATCCTTTAGTGATTTTACGGGCCGTTCATCTTCCTTCAATTCCCTGAGTTCGATTTCATTGTTAATATACCGTTTCTTCTTGCACCAATTGATAAATGTCTTTAAATTCCTGATGTCTTTGTTGAGTGTTGGACGACTCACTTCGGTTCCTCTCTGAAGGATGAATTTATCGATGGCACTTTGAGTGATTTGCTTTGAATTACATTTACCAACAAGCCGCTCAAAGTTTCGCAACGACAATGCAATTTCATAAAGTGTGCCTTCGGTAACACCCTGAACCTTTTTTGCTTCCCTGTACTCACCAATCATTTGGCTCCAGTCGGCCAACACTTGGCCCGTGAAAACATCAGAGTTCAGTTGAGTATACTTGATTTGTTTGTAATGTTCAGCAAGTTCTTTACTGGGCAGAGCCTTGGCTTTTCGTTTGCCGCTTTCATGGCAAATCCCAGCATCCTTTAATTATTGATTTTACAGTATTGATTCTATTCAGCGGCATATTCATATTTTTATCGAACAGATTCCATCAGAGAAATTTGATGAAAGGCTTATGATTGAAAACTGATACAAAAACAAAACTTCTTGCTACAATTTGCAAGCTGTGTCCATTTTGCATAGCTGCAAGACGATGGCCAAATTCAGCTTATGCGAGAAAGCTAAAAAAAATCGAAAGCTCATGCTATTTCTGCAAAGCTTATCGAAAGTTTAAAAACGGATAACCCAAATACTGCTCAGGAGAATAACCTATGCAAAAAATTACAATGACGCCTAAAGTGCTTACGGCTTATTGAGCGGTTGCCTTAACTCTGTCCTCCTGGCTCATAGCAGCTAATTTTTCGACTTCTTTAACATCAAGACCTAATCCCTCCGCTACACGCTGGCCATATTCGGCATCAGCCTTATAAAAGATGGCGGTCTGCCTCAGTTGGATTCGCTTTTGTGCGCCACCAAGGTGCGATACAATGTTACCAATAAGGTGATCTCTATCAACATCTTTCATAACCTTACGGTAGAGATCGCCAGCCTGAACAAAATCATCATTGGGATGGGAATATTCATGGCGTGCTGCCATACCTGAAACTTCAAAAGCAGGTTCGCCAGTTCCGGGCTCAGGTTCAGGTCCACCCATGCTGTTGGGATAGTAATTTGGCCCGCCGCCGCCATTTGCGTCAAAACGCATATACCCATCACGTTGATAATTACTCATGGCCGCTGCTTTGGGGGCATTTATAGGCAGGAGCTGGTAATTAGGCCCTAATCGATGGAGATGGGCATCATGGTAAGAATGGGTGCGAGCCTGAAGCATCTTGTCCGGTGAAGCAGCTATGCCGGGCACAAAATTTCCCGGTGAGAAAGCAGCCTGCTCCACCTCGGCAAAATAATTTTCAGGATTGCGGTTCAGTTCCATTTTCCCTATCTCAATGAGCGGAAAGTCGCCGTGTGGCCAGACTTTTGTGATATCAAAGATATCAAAACGATAATCCTGGGCCTGTTCTGGTGTCATTATCTGCACACAAACTTTCCAGGATGGGTAATTACCTTTTTCTATCGCATCATGTAAATCACGGGTAGCATAATCAGGATTCTCACCCGCCATGCGAATAGCTTCGGTGCGGGTAAAGTTCTGAATAGCCTGGTTTGTCTTGAAATGATACTGAACCCAGAAGTATTGGCCTTTTTCGTTATACCACTTGAAAGTATGGCTGCTGTAGCCGTTCATATGGCGAAAGCCTTTGGGCGTACCCCTGTCCGAAAAAAGTATGGTTACCTGATGAATCGATTCAGGTGTAAGAGACAGAAAGTCCCAAAACATGTCAGGATCGGGAGCGTTTGTTGCTGGATTTCGTTTCTGAGTATGAATAAAATCGGGAAACTTTAAAGGATCTCGTATAAAGAATACCGGCGTGTTATTGCCGGTCATATCGTAGTTACCTTCTTCAGTATAAAACTTTACAGCGAATCCTCTGGGATCACGTGCCGAATCTGCCGATCCTCTTTCACCACCCACTGTTGAAAAACGTACAAAGACATCCGTCCGCCTGCCGATCTCTGATAAGAATTTGGCTTTTGTGTATTTTGTCACATCGCCGGTAACCTCAAAATAACCATGTGCACCTGCACCTTTAGCGTGCACTACGCGTTCTGGAATACGTTCACGGTTAAAATGAGCCAGTTTTTCCATTAAGTGAACGTCCTGCATCAATGCAGGTCCGCGTTCACCCGCTGTAATTGTATTCTGGTCATTATCTACCGGAGCACCGGACGCTGTAGTCAAAATATTCTTTTTTGCTTTTTTCATTTTATGTGCCTTCCTTTCTTTGGAATCTTGTTTTATACAACTGTTACCGGTTTTTCTTCACATTTAAAACGCTTTCTCACACTGCAATCCCAAGCCACTTTCGAGCCTGCCGTAACCAAAACGCCGACCGTAAAGGGAACCAGCGCCGAAGCGGTGGCGAATACAGTCGATGCTCTTGCAGCGTTGCTGGCTATTAACCCGATAGCAGAAGCCAATCCCATACCTGCTGTTTCGCCAGCGGTGTCAATAACAGCGTCACGTTTGGTCATCCAGCCTTTCCTGTATTTTCTGGCATTTAACAGAGCAGCTGCGCCTCCCCATACCAAACCAACCACCGCACCTGCTGTAACAGGATTAACGCTATCAACGGTGACCACTCTTACAGCCCCGACGGCTCGGCCCATGGTATAACCAATCGTACCAGTTATGGTTGCCGGACAGTAATAATCACTTGTCTCCATTGTTATTTCCCCCTGTAAAGAAAATCTACTCATCAAGCCATATGGCTACAACATACGACGCCATCCTGCCTCTTCCATCATCGGCTGGAAAAACATTATGTAAGGACCTCGAATCAAATGTGCCATGACCCCTTTATCATGAACCTTTCTGATATTGTGATTGACCAGCACTTTTGCAAGGCCTAACTGCGCCAGTTCCGCAGACTCCCATTCGCTATGAATCAAATACTCGGCAGGATGAGGCTTAGCATCAGGTGTTGCAAACAATGGCTTAGGATTCTTTGGCGGATTAGCCCCCAAAGTCATCAAAGATTCTGTCATCGAATCCGAATCCAGCATAAAACTTCCCCATGCACAAACACCTATCTGCTTAAGAATCATATATCCCAGAAAGCCTGTAGACCCAGCCAGCAATTCCATGGTTTCAATGGCGCCTTTTTCGAAATCGGTTTCGTTTTTTACGACATGCTCAGCAATAGCTACGCAGCGCTTAGGCGTTGCAAATCGTATAAACTCTTTGTTCTGTTGTATGTCCGCTGCCAGATCTGTGATTTGCCCCATCGACCTTATGGGTGGCATCTTAGCTTTAACAATACTGTAAACAGGCTCCCACGGCCCCTCTACCACCATTGACATACAGCCGCCACATAATTCAAATACGTTATTAAAATACTGCTCATGAAATTCGTCGTGGTCCTCCCATCGCTTCCACATCGTGTATTGATACATACGAACAGGATTCAGTTCTTTTTCCATGTGCAGGCTGCCGCCGCCATATCGCCCGGCCAGTGGCAATATTCCTGTTTGAAAATTCACCTGAAAGCCTGCAAAGCCGGGATGAGATGCAGTTGTTATACAAACCCGAGGCCCAACGCTTCGGGCAAGCTGCAAACTCTTTTCGTCGTTGCTTATTTTTGACATATTGATTGCAATATAAACAGGACTATCGGAAACGCTGTTTGCCTTTTCTTGTTCCGTTGCCATAGCTATATCTCCTTTTTTCTTTCGATAAATCTCTTTCTGTAAACCATAAAAGCCGCGTTACCTGAATGTTCTATAATTTCATGATTCGAATGTGCGCTAACCGCCATCGATACCACAGGTACAGCTCGCGGCACTAATCGAACAATCAAAGCTGCAGTCAGGTGTTCTATATATTCCTCAAGAGCCTTTGCCCCCAGAACTGCCGTACCTTTTTTAGTTGTTGTTTCCTTCTCTGATTTGCCCTTCATCTTTTTCAAAGACTCAATTTCCGCCAATGCCTTGAATTTTATATCTGAACCTCCGACACCGATTTCGATTATCCTCAATATTATCTCTTTCTCCACGATCCCGTTCGGGTCATAGCCGTAACAAAATGCTATTTCCTGAATCATATGAAAATCCTGAACCAAAACCGCCGTCAAATCCACCGTTGCAGTCAATACGCCCCCAAGTCCAGCCGCAGCACCTTGTATTGCACTTGCTTTTTTATGAAAGTTTATATGCTTGCGATTACAATCATCCAAGAGTCCCAGGTCACATGTTTTTAGTTCCGATAGTAGCTGGTGCCACTGTAGCATATGTGAGCATGGCCGTCTGGGATA
>JBHPGW010000125.1:0-4841 GCA_042569785.1 Planctomycetota bacterium
ATTTACGATAAGAGGTCTGCGTGGGCCGGAGCGAATACCTGTACAAATCACATGATCAATATGCAATCGCAGGCCCGGATAAACCCCCAGTCAGCACCGTAGCCAGTAGCAAAATAATCGAAATATCTTAATCATAAAACAGATCGTTGTGACAGCAAAATAGAGTATCTAACCGCGACAGCAGCATAGCAAATACAGACACCAAAACGATACCAGTACACTCACAAAAAACAGACCTGATCATGGGCCAATATAGCAGTTGCAAAAGCACCTGTCACAGCCGCAACCAGCAACCTCCAATCAGAGGAAAATGCAGTGGCAATACGGTACAAAAGACAGACGTATCGTGGTAAGGATACATCCCAAAAACATCCCCACAAGGACGCTTATTTTCAGTGTATCAAGACCTCACATTCCACCTGCCCAAATCCATCAAATTCAGTATAGTATTTCGTATACCCAAACCCAAAAACCAAACAAATCTATATATATTCGACTTTTGTTCATTGCTGTAATCCTTTTTGCAATAAGGAGTTAGACGGATTTAACCAAAAGGCTTTTGTTACAATCTGAGCCGCCTAAAACGAACTTTTGTTACAATCTGACCGACTTTTGTTACGATCTGAGGGGACTTTTGTTACAATCTGGCAATACTTTTGTTACAATCTGGGCCATTTTGAAGGGGTAAAACAGACTTTTGTTACAATCTGGCTTTTCACGAAAGTGCTGTCGGCCTCTGTTTTGCATCGCCATTCACGTCTAAAATCAGACCCAAAAAGAGATGTGATCGCCAGCAGAACTTGGCTCACCGTGGGAGTAGTTTTCCACTGGAACCGCCCCGGTTATATATTAGATATACCTGTATTACTATTACTTACTACTACCAAAAGACGACGCTTATAAATCCTTATAAAAGGGACTTTGAAAAAGCGTTTCACTTTGCGGTAATAACAGTCAAAAAACGAAAAAACAGACACCTCCAAAAAGCGATTTTTCAAGTTCCACTGGAAAACTACTCTCCCTATGTTGAGTTGGAAATTATGTTAAGTTTTTTGGAACGAAACATTTTTATAGCAGTACTTCCAGTGAACACATATGCAGGTGATTTTCGCATGGAAACAACCAGTGTTCGCACGAAGATAGTCAGCCAGATCCAGCATATGGTCGGCTGTGCAATTATAAAGAATCGGCGTTTCTTGGATGATGAGCAGCTCATAAAAGCCGAACAGTTAGCTGTCCTTGAAGAGATATTCAACGCCAATGTTAGAGACTCCGAGATACAGGAACTAAGCAGTCATTTTGCCGCGATACTGCGTGGCGATCATCCCTGCCATCTGGCTATCTGGGGAAAGACTGGAACAGGCAAAACACTGACTTTGAGTTATTTTCTTAACCTGCTCTCTGAAATGTGTACTGCTAAAAACATACCCATCCGCCATGAACATCTGGATTTGTCTAATCCAAGGCCGTGCTTTCGGGCATTGAACGACCTTGCCTGTTTACTGAATGCAAGTAAGCGATACCAAAAAGGAATATCACTTGAAGAAATGATGATCCGAATTGAAACAAAGCTGGCTGACTACACCGGCTATCTGGTTCTTTTTATTGATGAGGTTGACAATGTACGTCGTGACAAAGATAACTTCATGACATTTCTGGTAAGAAGGCTGCCCCAGAAAATCTCCGCTAAGTTAATCTTAGTATTCGTATCGAACCGCCTGGATTGGCCAGATCATTTGGACCCGAGGGTGAAATCATTTTTGAAATTAAACGAACTGATATTCAAGCCATACAATGCAATCGATCTGCAGCACATTCTCAGAATCCGAGTTGAAAAAGCCCTGTATGCACACTCCGTCAAACCTGGTGTAGTTGAAAAGATCGCAGCTATGGCCAGCCGTGACCACGGCGATGCACGCAGGGCAGTTGCCTTATTGGCAAAGAGTGCTTATCTGGCCGAAAAAGCTGGCACGAAAATTACACTTGATTTGGTTGATAATGCTGCTACCCAACTCGACCAGGATCGCTATCTGACATTATTGCGTTCGGCACCTCTGCAATTACAGGCAGCTATGGCTGCCGTTGTTGATGCCACACGCCAAATTCAAGATGGCTCCGTGGGTATAGGAACCGGAGAAACTTATGATACCTACAAGGCATTCTGCAACAAGGCCAAACTGCGGCCATTAACCGGCAGGGCCTTCGGCGATCTGATATCTGAACTGGATATCTACTCATTACTGCGCAGCAGGGTGCTCTCCCGTGGCAGATACGGGCGAAGCCGTGAGATCATACTCGATTTGCCGCAGGAATTGATAGAAAAGATATACGGTGAGATTCTCTCAAACTTCGATATGCAGAACTAATGAATATCACCTTTGCGGTAATGGTGTTCGGCAATGCATCCTGCCAATAATAGACCGCTGCACAACTTGAAGGTTGCCGCCCCTGGCCCAGATTTTCGCAAAAACACCATCAGTAAATAAACGCTGCTGTTCTGTCAGACAAATAAAAGGTGTTGGGGCCATCTCCTGTGTCAATTTGCACAAAGCCGCCAGCCGTCCAACCGTTTTTGCCAGAAAAAGTACACGAAAGCCGTGCAAAAATGGAGCTTTGAATATCCCTTCATACCGCTTGTATTTAAGAGTCTGAAAATACCACTGGTAATTGAGTATCTTTTGGCGAATATCAGATATATCACATTGGGGACTGGATAACGTTTCGGTGCCGCAATCGGCCTCAAGGAAAAACAACATAGATTTATCTCCGGTTGCATTGGTCATGATAAACACACCGTCAGGCGTAAACTTGACCTGACGCACCGTTCTACGGCCAATTGGTGAATAATCCGTTATAATCAGACTGCCATCTTCTTTTCGCGGGACAAACGGCGAACTATACGACCAGAACTTAAGAGTCGGTTTCGGCTGCACTTTGTCAATCTCGTTAAGATGGATTCTGAACCAATTCATCAGGAGTTGATGATCAATAAGGCGATTGCTGACAGGGCCGACATTTTCATAGGGTACATCTTTGCCGATGAGGCCTTTGTCCCTGAGAATATCAACGCCTTGCTCAGTCAATGCAAACAAACTTTTAGGCCTGCCAAAATCCTGCACAAGTTTGTTATTTGTTGCTCTTATTACCCCTTCGGTCTTAAGCTCACGGCAACGCCTCCTGATTACTGCCTCACTTTTTCTAAAAACTGCCGCAAGCTGAGCTACGGAGAGAATTCTGTATTCCGCAAGATACTTAATAAACTCATAATCCTGTTTCTGGAGCGTGAACGCCATAGCTATTGCCTCATGGATTAAACATTCTTCATTTCTATCTTTATCTATAGTAATAGCGGCAGAATTATCCTCTGCGTTTCAGGCAACATATCAAAAATTGAAAAATAATTTTCCTCTGTTTTCAGCTGCGAAACAGGATTTTTTCAAAATGTTTGTTTGAGTGTGAAACTGGGACACGAAATCTGCCGCTATCACTGTGAATACAGAAGAAAATCTGATTGGAGAATATCACAATGCAAAAGCCAGATAAGAAATTCAGTTGCGGCCCGGTCTCAGCAAGCATTTGGTCAAAAACTAAAACGGTAGAGGGTGAAACGGTCAAGTTTTACTCTGTAACAATCACTAAGGCTTACAAAGAAGGCAAAGATTGGAAATACACAAACAGCTTTAACATCGAAGATATGCCGAAAGTCGCATTGGTTGCAAATGAGGCCTACAAGTATGTACGGCTTCGCGAAAATGATTCACAGTAAAGGTATAACAAGCCTTAAAATCTGAAAGTAGGCTATTATGAAAAATACAACAATGAAAAACGACAAACCGGAAAGAGCTGATATACTTTGGTTGAACGAAGCTATTATTTATCTTGGTCTTGACCGGCTTGGCATAGCACGGCCAGATCAAGCGATGTACAGACTTATTAAAAAAGGGGCTCTACACCCCAAGAAAATTTGTGGGCGTTTTGCATTTGATAAAACAGAATTGGATATTGTTGCCGCAAACGGGGACCAAAAGAGAGGAAGAGGCAGGCCAAGAAAAGCGGGGTAAGTAATAATTTTTATCTATTCTGCGTGAATTCTGCGTGACAACAAATACAATCAATTCAATAATTACTTTTTCACACAAACAAAATCTTACATAACTAATTATGTTACATGAAGTTATTAAAATCGGGGAGACAGGATTTGAACCTGCGACCTCTGCGTCCCGAACGCAGCGCTCTATCCAAGCTGAGCCACTCCCCGTAGCTTCAAAAAACAATTATACTAAAGTGACGCCAACATTGCAAGCTACAATAAACTCACAGGATCAATATCTATCGCGGTTCTCACGTTTGGCTTTATCGCCCCAAGTGCTCGAACACAGTTGAACAATCGTTGGATCGTCACCGCATCGGGCCCCTGAACAATTATCTGCATACGATGAAAACGCTGTATCCTGCTTATGATCGCAGGCATAGGCCCTTTGACCACAACATCAAGTTGCTCCTGCTTTACAATTTTATCGATCCTTTCGCGCATAGCTTTGCCCGCCGATTCCAGCTTCTCGAAATTCATATCACGCAGAATGATATCAGCCATCCGCCCGAAAGGCGGCAGCTTACACGCCTTTCGGTGCTTGAGCTCTTCTGCCACGAACCCTGCAAAATCATTCTTCAACGCAAACTGTATCGCCTGCTGATCTGCCATGAAAGTCTGAACATACACAACCCCCTTTTTCTCCGAACGGCCTGTTCGCCCAGCCACCTGCGAGATCAACTGGAACGTCCGCTCATTGGCCCGAAAATCCGGAACATAAAGACTCGTATCAGCACTGATGATACCGACC
>JBHPGW010000126.1:0-4675 GCA_042569785.1 Planctomycetota bacterium
AGCCACTGTATTCGATAAATCAGAAATCTATTTTTACTCTGCAGCCGGCTATGACAGCTGTACTGAAATTACTTCTTGCAGGATTTACTATCTGTAAGTCAGGGGTAATATGCACTGATGGGCTTACTTCAATGTTATAAAAAACTTCAAAACCCTGTGGATCTTCTGTAATAGATTTTAACGCAGATGGCAATTCATCAGAAAGCCGAATGTAATAATAGCCAATTCCCCAAGTGTCGTTGTCACGCCCTTCGATAGTTCCCTTGCCGCCTAAACCTATACTATAGAAAGCTTCTATAGGACTCGTCTCCTTATCGGCAATACCATACCGGCCGAAAAGCCCGAACCCTTGTGTCTCGTCATCTTCTTCTGTAACAAGATATTGACTGAAGTTATAGTAACCGCACCAGGAACCTTCCTCCTTCGGCAATGTACCAAACCCCAACAGTGAGGAAAGTATGGTCCGCCGATCCTGGTCTAAAGCAGTAAAATCCTTGTTGCTGTATGTTGCGCCAAATAATTGATTACCCGGCAGATCAAAGAATCTGGTAGGCTGGGAATATTCGATAGCATAAACTTCCCCATTTTCAAAATCATCATCCCATCCAGCTGTATCTGGTTGTCCGTCAGCGCCAAGAACTGATATCGCCAAGGTTGCTGGATTTTTATGTGCAGCATTTGGAAAGAAAAAGACAGCCCCTGCTCCAAGAGATGAATAAGGACTTGTTCTAAGGGTAACTGGATTTATTACAAAATTCTGATTCATGAAATTTTCCTTGCCTCTTGCCCCGGCAAAGTGATTGTTATCACCATCTAAAGTATCGATCTTGCCAAAAAAAACAGCAAAGCTTTCGGAAAGAAATTGTGTAAATACGACGTGAGAGAGGGTTGTTTTGTGCTGGTTAGGTAACGGGAAAAATCCATCGGTATTTGTTGCAAGGATTGAACCTGTATCGGAGTTAATGAATTCACCAAATTGTGTCTCTGCCCGCAATTCCACAAAAGCGCCTGGCCAAAGCCCCAACTTTTGAAAATCAAGTTTAAGCCAGTAATCCAAAGAGCCGCCATACTTCCAGTCTGATTCTAATCCCCCGTCCAGAACCCCCTGGAAAGTTTGTATCATGTCGATATCAAGAGTAATTCCGTCGTTAGCAAGCTTTGTACGCTGGCCGTACCAATCACCGGTAAGCTTTGAATTGAAAAGATTCCCTGATGATTGTAGCTCTTTATCCGATTGATCTTGCTCAGCACCCAATACTTCTTGGAATGAAACAGTTGTACTAATAACCAAAACTACCAATAATGTTTTGAGCAACAATTTTTGCATTTTGCTTTCCTCTCGGATTTTTCATTTAGACGGCCTATTCCGCTTTAATTTATTTTGTAATTTTTTGATCCCGCGCATTGCTAATGGAGAAGGTTTGCCTTTATCGTTTTCCCAACGGTTAATCGTCGAATACGTCACTCCGATTTTCGCTGCAAACTGCTCTTGTGTCAGAGCAAGGCCAGCCCGTAATTCTCTAATCATTTTGGAGGTACCTTGTTGATCCATATAATGCCCCACAGTAATATTAGTTTCGCAGCAATATTGAAACGCTACAACAAACTACTTGTTACACGACAGGTCATTCTAAACTTAAGCAATAAACTAATCTATCAGGCCCCACCCTGTTTTTGCTATAGGGAATTTGGCTATTGTGACATAGGGGATTGCTTAGTATTGAAATAAATATTGTGATTTTCCGGTATAAAAGCAGGGGATTCGGGTTGATTAATAATTCTTTTTGCAACCATTGATCTACAGGCGACCGATTGACGGATTGACGAAGCACAGAGTCAACTTTGTTTGCAGTCAGATAAAGTGGGGCAGGTTGGATATTTGATGCGCCTGATATAGTGTTTTTAAATGGATTCACGTGAGCCTACTGCACCAAAAACTGCACCAAAGACACTACAAATGCCCTCGGAAAGCTCTCGGCCGCATCTCGGCCAGTTTCATAAGTTCTTTCTTGACAACCATTAATCGTTTATTGACAAATACTTACAATACCTACTGCTCGGATTTCTAATCCGTAGGGCGCAGGTTCGAATCCTGCGGGTGTGTTGTTTTTTGAGCCTCTTTCAGCTATAATCTTCGGCTTTACTTGAACTAAAATAGAAAGTCGGAGCCTAAATGAACATAAAACCTACAACGATGTTGCTGACGATGCTGGCAGGATGGATAAATCGTCAACAGCAGGAGGCTATAAATTTTCTCATGGAAGAGAACAAAATCTTGAAGCACGAGCTTCTAAAAGCTACGGGCAAAAAGCGAATCATTCTTAATCAAGTTCAGAAACGGAGACTGGGCATATTAGCCAAGCGGGTAGGCAGGAAGATGTTGTTTGATATTTCCTGCGTCTTTGCCCCTGACACGCTTCTGAAGTGGTTCAGCCAATTAGCTGGAAAAAAGTATGACGGCTCAAAGCACCGCAGCAAGTTCGGCAGACCTCGAATAACGGATGAACTCAAACAGCTTATCATTGATATGGCCAAAGACCACAAACATCTTGGCTGCCGTATGCTTCACGGTTACCTCAAGTATCTTGGCTATAAAGTGTCACCGGCTACTATCAGTAGAGTTCTAAAGGAACATGGCATTGAGCCTGCTCCTGATAGACCTGAAAAAACTACTTGGACAGAATTTGTAAAAGCCGAGTGGGATTCACTTACAGCAATTGATTTCTTTAATGTCGAAGTTTTAACGTTCGGTGGCATAATACGCTATATGGTTTTGTTTGCAATTGACTATAAAACAAGAAGGGTTGAAATCCTTGGCATCATTCCACAGGCATACGGTGGCTGGATGGAACAAATGGCAAGAAATATGACAGATCCTTTTGATGGATTCTGTAAGGATAAAAGATTTGTCGTCATGGATCGGGATCCGTTGTTCACCGAAAAATTCCGTGACATCCTTGATTCATCTGGCGTGAAACCTGTGCGTATAACCACGGCTTCTCCAAATTTGAATCCTTTCGCTGAAAGGTGGGTAAAATCCATAAAATCCGAAAGTCTCAGCAAGATGATCATATTCGGAGAAAAGCATTTAAGATATTGCGTTGAGCAGTACGTAATTCATTATAATACTTCTCGTCCGCACACCGGGCTCGATCATAATATGATTGATCCACAGCCCCAGGGTGGTGGCAAAATAGTATGCCATGAGCGTCTTGGTGGAATACTGAAATCCTGGAGGAGAGCGGCGTAAAGTTATTTGACAATTTAGTATTTTGATTAAGGAGCGAATAGAGAAGGTCTGTCCTTGCTATGGTAAAACTGCATAGAGTCTGAATTGATGGCTATCTGATCTCAGGAGCAGGTGCATTTTAACCGGCATCTGTTCTTTGAAAGGCCGGTTTGGCCAATTTGCAGGATAATACGACTTTTGAGGCGCTACTGAAACGGTGAATCAAAGCAGTATCAAAGGCAATTTAGACCATAAAAACGTAAAAGGCTCTGAGAATCGAGTGTAGAGCTTTTTAAGATTCCAAACAGTGGTAGGCGTTTGATGAGAATTGATCAAATGCAATATTTTTGAGTTACATGATGAAACTAAGATGAGATATAAAAAGGTTAATCCAAGTCTGATATTTGCAACACGTTTGCAACAACCCTGCACCTTTGTGCTTACTTAAAGCTACTGTTGCGGTACGGTCACGCTACATAAGTCTTTTAATAGCAGTCATTAATCGTTTATTTACAAACACTTACAAAATCGGAGCATCATTCTGTCGATCCGAAGGTTGAGGGTTCGAGTCCCTTCGAGGTCAAGTAGCTTATACCACATTGAAAGATCACTTGCGAGCACTACGGTTGTTTGAGGATCATATTGGTCGGAAGACACAGCTAAAGCTTATTTCTCCACGTGATGCCGAATCCTTTGTGGCGGCCAGATTGGCAAACGAGTTATCCGTTGGGTCGGTAAACAAGGACATACGTACTCTGAAAGGTATATTCAACGTGGCAATCGAGCCTCGTGGATATCTGGCAGAAGGTACGAACCCGTTTGCAAAAATCAAACAAAGAAGGATGGCTGCAAAACCACCGAGATATGTTTCAGCAGAAGAGTTCGACAAGGTCTTTGAAGCATCCGAATCTTTGTGGTGGAAAGCATTTCTGGCCTCGGCTTATACCAGTGCCGGCAGACGTGACGAACTTCTGAATCTTACCTGGGTTGACATAGATTTTGAAAATCAGAATGTTTGTTTTTACCCCAAACGAGCTTCTAAACTCATTTTGGCGTGGGAGCCAAAAGACCATGAAAGCAGGATTATTCCAATTCCGCCGGAAGTCGTTCAACTTTTGGCCAATTTGCAGGCCGAAAGTAATGAGGGTAATCCTTATGTTTTCATCAAAACATACCGGCTGAAACACATTTTGAGACGCCGGTCTGAAGGAACATGGAAGTCTGACTATGAGATTGTGAATAACTTATGCCGTTCCATGGAAGTTATCTGCCGAAGAGCCAAAGCGGAACTTTTTACCCCCCATGACCTTCGCCGAACTTGCATTACAAACTGGGCTAAAAAACTTCCGATTCAGACGGTGCAGCATTTGGCGGGACATTCGAACATGATGACTGGTCTGACCCCGAACTATGTACCACACTTGATTAGAGAGTTATCCGCCTGTT
>JBHPGW010000127.1:0-4585 GCA_042569785.1 Planctomycetota bacterium
TTTTTCGATCATTTGCGCAGGTAAAAGTGTAAAAAAGCGCAAAAGCGCGCAAAAATGCGCAGAAATTTGCAAAAAGTGCGCTGTTTTTTGCAGAAAAGTGTTTGAAATGGGCGTTTTTTTGCATTTTTGCGTGCATACCTGCGCAGATGATTGAATTTTTACGGCTGGGGCTTGTGACCGGTGGCCCGTAACTCGAAAGGAAAAAAAAAGATATAAAAAAAGATTTTACCACTAAGACACTAAGGCAGTAAGAAAAGAATTAGGTCGGGGCTCGTGACCGGTGGCCCGTGACTCGAACTACAAAAAAGAATGTGCCACAGAGATCACAGAGGGCTCAGAGAGAAAGTAGATTAAAAAAACTTCGTGGGTTTCGTGGTTAGAAAAATAAAAAAAGATGGAACCACGGATTAACACGGATTTTCACTGATTTTTTCTGGGCACGAAGAAAAAGTTTGCAAAGTTGTAGAAAAAGGGATATAAAAATAGAATATAGAATGCAGGATTCAGAAAAAGTAAGTGGATATTAAAAATAGGTGACTGGCCCTAGTTTTCGGTTAGGAGAAAATTAAATGAAAATCTGGACTACTGCCGTTGATTGCATATGTGGTGATAAGCATCATTTTTATACTTCTGGCGAAGAGATTCCTTCAGGACATTATGTTTACACGTGCGGTTCTTTGAAAGTTAAGATGGACGCAGGAATGCAAGCGTGGTCTAAAAGTCAGCACGCCCCTAAAGGGGCAAGAAAGGTTATCCCTAAATAATAGGATAAACAACTTCCCGTTGATTCTTCAATACTCGTCCAATCTCTTTTATTAAATGATTCCGCGGGTGCAAACAAGTTGCTCTATCTTTGTAAGCCATTCGTTGAAGATGGGGCATTTTTCCCGAATAGTGGGTAATCCAATCTCCTTCGCTATTGCAATGCCTGTTGCGGTTTTCTTGAATCGTGGAGAAAGGGATTCTAATCGCTTTGACGGTGCAGTCTGCGGGGAATCATCTATATTTTCCGGTTCACCACATTCGGTCAAGATTATATCTACACGAGATTTTCTCACATCCAACTTTTGGGCGAGAATTGTTGGGTTGCTGAACAGTAACGCCTCAAACTCATGTATGGTAATGTAGGGAATGAACCGCTTTGACGGATTGCATTCAGGCCAAAGCTCTTCTACTTTTTGTGCTGTTGCCTGATTAACCAGTGCAGCCTTTTCCTTTGGGTCGTTTACACGTTTTGCATCACTGACACCTGGCCAATCTGGTTTAATACCGTAATAATCAACAAAAAGCGTCAGATATATATCTGTTCGTTGTTTGAGGTGTTTTTCAATATCGTTCTTTACACGCGAGAATTTGACATCTCCACCTTTTTGACCGGGCTTGGAAACGATAATTGGTGTGATGAAAATCTCTTTCTGCCACAAATATGGAGCAAGAATTTCACGGATGAAAATTTGTTCTGTCGGACCTTCCACAATAGCCACGATGTTTGTCAAATTACTCATGAACGGCACCCCCGGATATTACATTCTTACTCCAAAGTTCACCGATCGAGTATTTTTCCAACCAAGCATTAAAATTCTTTTCTTCAAGCCGCTCAAAGGTTGAGGCACCTTGTTTGCGGTTTACAACAATGATATTTTCAATGTAGAAATTATCAATAAAAGCTGGTGATTGTGTAGCAATGATTAACTGAGTTCTTTTGGCTGCCGACTGTATCAGTTCCGCTAAGACATTGATCGCAAAGGGGTGCAATCCAAGTTCCGGTTCGTCAATAATAATGGTTGCGGGAGGATGTGGTTGAAGCATGGCTGTTGCCAGGCAGATGAATCGAATGGAACCATCCGATAAGTGATAAGGCTGCATTGGGTAATCTGATCCCTTTTGCCGCCATGACAGATTGACCTTCTGTTTTTGACCGTATTCTTCTGTTTTCAAAATAAAATCGTCAAAAAAAGGAGTTACCAGTCTTACCGCTTCTGTTATCTCATTGTAACAATCACTGTATTTGTTTTTCAGTTTAAGAAGATATGGGGCAATATTGGCCCCATTGAAGCGGAGATTCCTGTTATCCTGAACAATTTCATAATGACGCATCGTAGCGTTTTTGCTTGTATCATGGAAATGATAGATCTGCCATGATGTTACAGCGTCATAAACATACTTACTTTTTCCAGCGTCAGAAGTGTTGCTCTTGGCTTCCTGTGCCAATCGCGAAATTCCCTCATCGCTATCACCAAATCCCCACCATCCGCTTGTGCCATATTCGTAATATCGAGCCTCATTGGTAATTGAAAAATCTTCTTTTGCTCCGGGGAATATGTTGAAACGATAACCACGAGTTCCAAAACGTGTTTCAATTTCCAATTGTTCGGTAACCTTGCGACCATTGAACAATAAATCGCTAATACCTCCGCTCTTACGAATATAGTCATTCAGATTTCCATCCATCATTTCGCGCAACAGACGAAAAAAGTCTATAAAATTACTTTTTCCAGCCCCATTACCACCAATGAGAATGTTCAGGTTTGTCAATTCAAAATCTTCAAGAGACTTGATTGATTTAAAACCTTTTATTGTTAATTTGTCTAAAGCGTTACTCATGACTATGCTCCTTACCCGCCTATGCGGGATAGCTTTTATACAAACGACTTCATTTTCTTTTCACAACTTGTTTCTGTCTGTTCTTTGAGCAGTTCTACGCATCTTGCTAAGTATTTTAGTTCCTGTGGTGTTATTTTATAGTCCTCGTGGTAGCGTGCGCCTACGTAGGCCTGTCTTAACAGATCAAAGCGGCGTTTTTCATGCCTGGTGCGGAGCGGGAAGACTTTGAAAAGGGCAGGGTCGTGATTGGCTGATAGTCTGCGGAGAGTATCGAGGTCGTGGGTCTTGGGCTTATAATTCGTATGGACCAATAACACTGTGCTGTAATAACATTCGGCGGTTTGGTGAAGCATAAATGCTGCCCAATTATACTCATGTTTTCTTAGGGCATCTTTATACATGCCATAAGCACCATTTGCTCTTTTGAACCTTTGTTTGAAGTCTTTTTTTGCCTGTTCGAGCCTTTCTTCGGCGGTAGGTTCTTTTGGCTCTGCTAATTCGCAGTTTTTCGAGTCGTAGAGGATTATGCCTTCTTTCTTGATATCGCGGAAGAAGTACTGGCCCCTTTTTAGTTTTCTATTTACGAAACCTATGTCGTGAGCGATTATTTTTACCGGCGTCTGTACGGGCAATTTGCCTGCTTCATCTTCGATACTGTACCAGAGATCGAGGTTATCGGCTAAGGACTTGGATTTGACTATTACGAGGATATCGAAATCCGAGGAGTATTCGTATGTTGTGTTGCCTTCTACGGTGACATCTTCTACGGCGTCGCCTCTGGCGTATGAGCCGAAAAGGATTATCATCTCAGCCTGCGGGACGGCATCACGGATAATGCTGACGATCCGTGCAAGCTCGCCTTTTTTACGTTGCGGCAGATGGTTTAATGAATCCTTCATTGGTCGCCATTATGAGCCATTAAAGCCGGATAGTCAAATCTTTATTAACAGCGAAAAGAGATAATGGTAAATTTAGAGCAGGTTGAGAGAGAGCAACTCATCAAGTACTGCTGGTTTAACTGTTTTTGATACTAAAAGCCCTTACTTCGGTATGGGCTTTTTTTTTTGAGGTGTTTTGGTATTGAAATAATCCAACGCAAAAGATATACTGAGACTATGGCAATCTCAGAGAAACAAAAACTTCAAAAATTGACACAAATACGAGAAGTCCAGGCGGCGATCGATCATGGCGTTGATATTTCAATGCTAATCGACAACCTCAATAGACCCCCTGCCGAGCGTATAAGACGACATCAAAACGCCCTTAATATGGCGGAGAAATTGCGCAAAGCGAAATTTAAATGAACAATGACTTTTACGATTTACTGAAACGGCTCACAGACGCAGACGTCGAGTTTATTATAGTCGGCGGCTTCGCGGGCGTGGCTCATGGTTGTACTTACGTAACACAGGATATGGACATCTGTTGCGATTTTTCTACTGACAACCTGCTAAAACTTCATGAGGCTCTTTGTGATTTACATCCTGTTCATCGGATGACACCAAAACGCCGGAAATTTGAGTTAAAAAAAGAAGCTGGCCAAAATTTCAAAAAACTATATCTGGACACCGATGCCGGTCAACTCGACTGTCTGAGCTTTATTGATGGTGTTGGTGACTACAAAAACGTCAAACAAGCTTCTGACATTATTGAATCCGAAGGTGTAAAACTGGCGGTCATAAATATTGACGCCCTGATAAAAGCAAAAAAAGCGATGGATCGCCCTCACGACCGAGAAGCTATATTTCAGCTCGAAGCAATAAAGAAGCTGAAAAAGCCGTAAACTGCATTCAAGCCTAAAACTACTAAAGTGCCCCTGCTTACTAACCGAAATCCCCTATAGCAGTAATTGCTTAAAATATGAGTTAATTTACTCAAAAAGCTGGATTCGTAATAAAGGCGGTTATATTATGAACGAAACAGTAACATTAGAGCATTTTAATATTTTCTGTTCGCATTTAGGCCGTCGTGAGGACAAGGC
>JBHPGW010000128.1:0-4573 GCA_042569785.1 Planctomycetota bacterium
GGCGATCATCGATGCCAATGACGGCAATATGTATATCAATGGCTAAGAAAATTAAAAACATGTTAAGAAATAAGATGGTAGTTTGTGTTCTGGTTTTGGTTGCAATTGGTTTGACAAGTGTTGTTTTTGGTGCTGATTTTAAGATTAAAGAAGGTGCGATCGAAGAAGGGATTGTTTTCGGGGACTGGACTGCCACAGACAGTAATAGTGACGCTTTTTCCAGGATTGGGGTTTACAAAGCATCAACAGACGGTTTTGTTGTTGCATGGTCTGAAAACCCTGTTAGTCAAACCTATATCCAGGCATATACAGACTCAAGCAATCCACCTACTACTATTAGATCGAAGAACCATGCTGACGATGGCCAGGCAGGCATAACACTTCCGGTTAAGAAGGATGATTACTGGAAAATTACCGTGCAACCAACAAGTGATCATACAATTTATTGGATCCCTTTGGGTGATGGCGGAGCACCTGAGAGACAATAAATTTTAATGATCGATCATTGGAAACGGGGCGGCCGGTGTTAAATCTGGTCGTCCCTTAACTGATTCCCGACAAATCAAGGTTAGGGCTAAGAGCAGCCTAAAAAGATGTTCACTATTTGAGCTAAATAATTTCTTGACAGTAATTCAATGCTATTTATACTATGTTAAGCTGTGTTGGCCGAAAAAGATGGGTAGTATAAACTCTTTTCTGTAAATTTGTGTTAAGCTCCGCATGTGGCACGGTGGAGGTGAGCGTAGCGAGCCGGAACCGGGGCACATGTGAAAATTTACAGAAAAAATGTTGCTTAATCGAAAGATGTGGAAAGAAAATGATAGCAAAAGTAATAGATTCTCCAAGATTTAGTGCGGTTGTAAAAGGAAGATATGGCTATATTGTTTTCAACAAAAATGATATCTATATTGGCAAGGCAATTGAAAAATATGGGGAATATTCCGAGTCTGAAGTTTCACTATTCAGGCAAGTGTGTAAAGAAGGAGATATTGTTGTTGATGTCGGGGCAAACATCGGAACACACACCTTAGCGCTCTCTGGGTTGGTTGGCGAAAAAGGAAGAGTATATGCATATGAGCCACAGAGAATAGTTTTTCAAACTTTGTGTGCTAATATGGCTATTAATAGCATTGAAAATGTTGAATGCTATCAGATGGCCGTGTCTTCTGAAGATGGATTTGTGCTAATTCCAAACATTAGATATGATATAGAAAACAATTTTGGCGGTCTTAGTCTTCAAAAAATTAAGACTGGATATAAGGTGCCTTCTATATGCCTCGACAATTTTCTGGATATTCCAAAACTAAAGCTATTGAAGATTGATGTTGAAGGCATGGAGCATAAGGTCATTAACGGTTCAATAAACCTTATAGAAAAGCACAAGCCAGTTTTGTATGTAGAAAATGACGTACAAGAAAAATCGAAGGGTCTAATTGAGCTTATATGGTCATTGAACTACAGAGCATATTGGCACCTACCACCGTTATTCAATCCTGATAATTTTGCCGGTGATACTGAAAACATATATCCCGGCATCTTATCAGTAAATATGCTTTGTTTGCATAATTCCGAGAATAAGACACTGGAGAGGTTCTCAGAAATTATTGATTCTGATTATCATCCTATAGGAAAAAAATAGCATCCATAGCAGGAGACCTTATGCAGACAATAGACATTGATGAGATTCTGAAAGTTGCTGTTCAAAAACATGGTGCGGGCGAAATTGCGCAGGCAGAAAAATTGTATCGGCAGATATTAGAAACGGTCCCGAATCATCCTGGGGCACTGTACTTTCTTGCGATGATAGCCTCAGGGAGAGGCGAATATGATATTGCAATTGAGTTGGTCAGTAAAGCGATCAAAGAGGTGCCGAACGTAGCGAAATTTTATAATACTCTTGGTGGTGCTTTTAAAGAGACTGGCAAACTTCAGGATGCGGTTGAAGCCTATAAACAGGGTATCTCGCTGGATCGGGATAATCTTGCAGCTTATAATAATTTGTCAGGCATCCTGCAATCACAAGGCAGGCAGGACGAAGCTATTGAAAATTATAAACATGTTGTCAGACTTAATCCGAGTGTTGCTGAAGTGTATTACAACCTGGGCGTTTTTCTAAAAAAGCAGGGCAGCATTGATGAAGCGATCGAAAATTATAAACAGGCGATACGACTGAAACGCGATTTTTCTGATGCTTATTACAATTTAGCCAATATTCTGCGAGCCAATGGGCGCCAGGAAGAGGCTATTGAGAATTACAAGGAGGTTATTCGTCTAAAGCCGGATTTTTTAAAAGCGTATAATATTTTAGGCGAAATTCTGAATGAGCAAAAACGCTATAGCGAAACGGTCGAACTTTTTAAACGAGCGATAAAACTCAACCCCGATAACAGCGATGCTTACAATAACTTAGGCGTTACCCTGATGAAGCAGGGACATTATGACGAAGCTATAGAAAATTACAATCAATCGCTTAAACTGAACCCGGAGAACATCGAGGCGCACCGTAATACAGGTATGCTCTTTTTGTTGACGAATAAATATAAGGAGGGGTGGGAAGAATACGAGTGGCGGCGTAAATCAGATAATGAAATTAGTCAGCCCTATTGGGACGGCTCATGTTTTAAGGGCAAAAGGCTTTTGGTTCGCTGTGAGCAGGGAATGGGTGATAGTTTCCAGTTTGTGCGATATTTGCCAATGGTTAAGGAACGTGGCGGGACAGTGATTTTTGGCGAAAGGAAGTCAATACTGACAGTGCTTGGCCAAACCCCTGGTATTGACGAGTTTGTAGAGCTCGAGCCGGGCGGCAGGCCAAATATAGAGTTTGATCATCATGTGCGGCTTCTAAGTCTGCCTGGAATATTCGAAACCCGGCCGGAGACAATCCCTGCTGAGGTGCCTTATATTTATGCACCCCCTGCCAAGACAGAATTTTGGCAAAAAAGACTTTGCTGTCCCGAGTTTAAGGTCGGTATTGTCTGGGCAGGCGGAGGTGCTTTAGGTGGTAATGCTTATGGCCTCCAAAAGGAGTATGACCGTTCGTGTTGCGTGCAGGATTTTGCACCATTGGCTGGAATTGATGGCGTGCGTCTATATGGTTTGCAGAAGGGCAAACGGGCAGCGGAAATAGCTAATTTACCTGAGGATATTGTCTTAACCAATTTTGGAGAGCAGTTTGAAGATTTTACAGACACCGCCGCAGTAATCGAGAACCTCGACCTGATTATTTCAATAGACACCTCTGTCGCTCATCTGGCAGGTGCAATGGGTAAGCGAGTCTGGACAATGTTGCCTTTTGCACCTGATTGGCGATGGATGCTGGATCGGGCTGACTGCCCTTGGTATCCGAGCATGAAGCTGTTCAGACAGAAAAAAGCCGGCGACTGGCATGGGGTGTTTGAGTCGGTACAGCAGCAATTAAAAACACTCGCTAAGTAAAAAGCTTCTTTAATAAAGAGTTAGCTTTTTGACTGATCGAGGATTAGGTCCTTTACTTTCTGGCTCGGCAGATTCAAGGCACCGTAAGCGGCGGCGGCAACACTATTTAGTTCCGGCGGGGTCTGGCGAGAACTTACCAAAGCATAGATTGCGTCTATGGTTTGGTCGTCGAGCTGATTGGCGTTTACCTTGGCAGAAACTGCCAGGGCATTAAAGGCCTGTACTCTCACGAGCATTGAATTGTTTTCGTTAAGGGCGGCGGCGGCGATCGCCATCTGGGCATTCGAGCCTTGCAGATATGCTAATACGTTAGCTGAGAGTATCTGTATCTGCTGCCTGGGGTCTTTGGTCGCTTCGATAAGCGTATCCTGAGTGTCTGTGAGATCGATAACTATATTTTCTGGGACAATACCGCCCCTGGAGCGGGCGCCGATGAGATCGCTTACGTAATGGTTTCCCAACCTAAGACTTTCAGTTATTGTGATATAGCCGACAGTAACGGCAGTGGAGCAGGCTGGGCTTTTGATCCCAATTATTTTGTCGATGGCGGCGGTAATATTGACGCTGATCCTTGTTTTGTGGATGCCGGTGATGCCGATGGCAACGATGATCAGTGGATGACCGCTGATGATGGTTTGATATTAACTGCTGAAATTAAAGGTGTCCGGTACCTTTTTTTTCAACATCGTATGATGGCGGCGCAATACGTGCCAGGATGACAGGTTTAACGATCACTAACTGTACGTTCTACAATAATGACGCCAGTAGTGAAGGCGGGGCGATTCACTTTGATTCTGACACAGCCACCGACGTCGACTCAACCGCTGACAACTGCATTTTCTGGGGCAATACCGCTGATACTGCTGACACCAATGAGATTAGTTTTGGAGATAATGTGCTCAGTGAAATGACTTTCAGCTATTGTGATATAGCTGACAGTAACGGCAGCGGGCCCGGCTGGGAAATTAAAGGTGTCCGGTACCTTTTTTTGAAACCAAATTTTATTAACAATTTTTTGAGTATAGTTCTTTGACAACTTAATAGATTTTTTCAGCGGATCAAGCCGTTGCTCTTTTATCTATTGCTTTAAAAATACTATGATCACCGTCATCACAGTAATAACCGCCACACAAACCCC
>JBHPGW010000129.1:0-4412 GCA_042569785.1 Planctomycetota bacterium
TAAACTTTTTCGGCGTTGAATTCGAGTGTTTCGGTACTGCCATCTTTTAGTTGACGGTAAAAGCAAATATCTATTGCCCTCGTATTACATCGTCGTTAGGTTTTGGCATTTTTTAAAGAATTTCTGTCACCATTTTTGTTCTGCGCTTTCTTTATTATTGAGGCTATAATACAGACTGGTTAAAAGGATTTGGATATGAGAACAAAGGCAAGAGAAGTCAAGCTGTTAACAAAGTGTCTTAAAGGTGATTCACAGGCATTTGAAGTGATCGTCGCAAAGTATCAGGAACTTGTTTGTGCGATTACCTACAGTGGGATAGCAGATATTCAGCGAAGTGAGGAACTGGCACAGCAAACCTTCGTCAATGCCTGGAAAAACCTTTATCAACTTAAGGATCTTGCAAGGTTCCGGCCTTGGCTGTGCACTATAGCCCGAAACAACATTCGAAATTTTTTAAGAAAAACTCAACGGGATATTATTGCAAAGGCTAAACCCATGGAAAACATAAAAGATACCGCTGCTGATGAGTCCGGTCCGCTCGAATCAGCTATCAAAAAAGAACATGAAGAACTTGTCAGTGATGCGATCCAACAGATACCGGAACGATATCGAGAGCCTCTGGTTCTATACTACCGCCAGCAAAAGTCTGTAAAACAGGTCGCGCTGTCACTGGATTTGTCTGAAGAGACGATAAAGCAGCGTTTGCAGCGTGGTCGGAAAATGATAAAAGAGCAACTCAGTTCTATCGTTGAGGAAACTCTTTCTGCCACCGGGCCTAAGAAGGTGTTTACTGCAACTGTTATTGCGTCGGTTGCAGGGTTGGCTATAAAAGGTACTGGTGTTGCCGCAGCAGCTGGTATTGCAGGAGCTTCATCTACATCTGGAACTGCCACAAGTGTCGCAACTATAATGAGCGGAGTAACGGCTAAAATAATTACGGCAGCTGCGGTGGTAGCCATTGGCGTTGGAGCCGTCGTTACCTACAAGCAAATCACTAAGCCAGGTCCTAATCCGGAATTTTCCCAAGCAGGAATAGTCGTTCACGAAGAAGAAAATTCGCAGGAAAAGATTACAAAAGAAACGCCAGATCAGCCCAGCGATAAAACAGCTAATCTGTTAGCTATTGAAACCCATAGTGATTTAAAAACTGAACAAATTGTTGCTGAAGCTTCTGAAACTATCTCAAATAATGATGTCGAGTTTAAATTTGCACCAAAAGGTGTACTAAGCGGACTTATTACTGACATTAACTCTTCGGAGCCTATTGAGGGGATTAAGTTGCGAATATGCAGTTATGACTATGTAGAACAATATGTTGCAAAGACCGATTCTAATGGAATGTACTTTTTTGAGAATATTAAGAAAGACGGACCATACACAATTAGGCTTGAGACAAATGAATACGTGACACCTGATCCATGGAAGAGGCCCCGTGAGAGTGTTCAATTAGCTAAAAGTGCACAATTTGTCAAACACTTTCAACTCAGAAAAGGTTGTAAAGTAAATATTGAAGTTGTTGATCCACAGGACAATCCAATAAAAGGTATTAGTTTTTTTGCTGCTTATGTATCGGATGATATGGGCAGAGGCCCTAAAGAGAAGGTTCGTTCGGATAAGGAGGGTGCTGCCGCCATAGGGGGACTTAAGCCAGCAGAATATTTAATTACCGCTCAACATCGTGATTATGCTTTGGCAGGGCAAAAATTTATTTTCACTAAAGACTTTGAAGCTAAATCGATAGCTTTTGAAATGAAGACCGGGTTTTCTGTTGAAGGCAAAGCGATTTGTTCGGATGGACACCCTGCTAGCGGATGGGAAATATATGCAAGGCCAGTTTGGTGGAATAGTGTCTATTGTGCTTATAGTTATCCTATTGATGCGAATGGTGTTTTTGTTCTGGAACATGTTTTACCAGGAGATTATCAAGTAGGTATCAATATTCCAGAAGGTGGTGGTTCTTCGGGATTGTGGTCGACGAAAATGGCATTGCCGCCAGAAGATGGTTTTATTGAATTAAATATTCCAAAACCTTCACCTCATATTCGGGTTAGTATATCGGGCACCTTAGAATTTTTGGGTGGCGAAATGGAGCGAGGTATTTGGATCACTGCCAGAGATGATAGCGGGAATTATGGAACTACTCATATTCGCAAAGGGCAAAAGGATTTTACGATAACTAATCTTGTTCCGGGCCTATACAAGATAAATATTGACCCTATGGGAAGTGAGGCAACAAAGATATTCAGAAATATCAAAGCTCCAAGCGAAGGACTTATTTTTGAAATACCAATGAAAAAGAAGATTTCACTTCGTGGAAAAGTATTAGATAAGGAAAGCGGTGAAGCTATCGCGAAATTCAAAGCGAGGGTGTCGGGCCAAAATTACTGGCAAGAAATTAAAGATCCTGATGGTATATTTGAAATTCAAGCAAGTGGTGAAAAATGCCAGCGAGTTCAGATCAAAGCTGATGGTTTTGCTTTGAAAACAAGCCAAGAGATATGTCCGGATGCAAACGAACTAACCATGATCGAACTTGGCATCGGTGGCGCAATAGAAGGAATAGTTCTTGATGAAAAAAGAAAGCCTATCCAGGGTGCAAAAATAAGTTATAGGTATAGGCGTAGCCGAGATGAGGAGTCTGATGAAAAATATATAACAACCACTGACGCTAATGGTCTATTTATTATTGAAGATGTCCCAGAAAAAGATAGCTGGCAGTGGTTTGTCATAAACCATCCCGACTATGCACCTGAACTAAAACAAATTGAAGTGCAGGATGATTACATAACTGATATAGAAATTGTGCTCAAAAAAGGCGGGGCTGTAGAAGGGTACGTTTATGATGCACAGGGTAAGATCGTTCCTGATACAACTTTGTATTTTATAAGTGAACCACGATATCGCCACTGGAAAGAAAATATGGGTAGGCTTGGTTCTGTAACTACGGATTCCAATGGCTTCTATCGTATAACTTGTATGCCTGAGAAGCTTTGCTTTGGATTCAGGCACGAACCGGATGAGCAACTCGGTGTGGTCTGTACTGCAATTTTACCCAGGAGCGGCAAAAGTAATTTCCTCGATTTTGGTGGACAATCGCATACTACTGGACGGCTTTTGCAGGATGATACTCCGATGGCTAATATCAAAGTATTGCTTCAAGGTAATGCCGCTGGACACGAGACGGCATTTACTGCTTATGCATTGACTAATGCCGAAGGTAAGTTCACATTTTGGGGAATCCCACAGGGGCGCCGGTATGTTTACTGGTCGATTCCAGGTTTACGAGGCTGGGGGCAGTGGTCAGAAATAGGCCGGTTTGACTTTGAGTCAGGGGTTGATATGGATCTGGGTGATTTCGAGTTACAGTTAGCTGAAGTTACTATTGGAATAGCCACTGAAAATCCAAACGAGTCATTAAGCCAGTTGGATGTTTATGTTCAGGATTATGATGAGAAAATGTATTATGGTCGGAAGGTAGGCCAACTATCACCTAGAACCGAGCCAAATGCTCCATATGTTTTTTCCAATATAACCCATGGGAAATATGAAGCCATAGTACGCAGATCTGGATATCCAACTATTCATAAGGTATTTGAAGTAGAACGAGGTCAGGAAAAATATAATGTTGATTTATGGATTCCTGCCGGCTCTGCTTCATTATCAGGAAAAATTATTCCGAGTGATCCCAAAGAGCTTCAAATGCCGTTAATGTTGAGAAGTGTTAGTCAGGAAATAACAATGGGCATCCAGCCAGCAGCCGATGGAAGTTATGAAATTGGGAATTTGCCCGCTGGTGATTACATAATTGGCAGAGCTTCGGTGGCTTTGAGCAGACAATCAAAAATCAAAGAAGTCCGTTTAAAATCCGGTGAAAACAAGAAGTTTGATATTGAAGTTGATAGTATTGGCAGAAAATATGGTGGCTATTTAGTCGTTGTGATCGTTACTGAAGAAGGCTTGCCGTTAGCAGGAGCAAAAGTTTGGCTGGAAAAAGGTGGAGATATAATTGAACCACATTTTGATTCTGATAAGAGCACGTCTTTCGCTGGTGATGCAGGCGAATACATTCTTTATGCCGAGTACCCTGGATATAGGAATATCCAGCAAAAAGTCAGGTTCAAGTCTACGGAAGGCTTAAACACACAAGAAATTCTTAAGCCTGTAGTGATAACAATGTCCAAATAGCGGACAAGCGTTATTAGACAAACAATCTGCCCTCCTCTAAATCTGAATTAGAGAACATGTAGGCCTGTAGGCCATCTGGTTTTCGGTTATAATACCGCAAAAACAAAAGAAAGGGATGACCTCATGGTAGGTGTCCAGCAACCATTTTTTACCGCGTCTAAAATTCTTCGTGCACTGTTATGAGGCCATCCCTCAAGTACAAAATAATTTTTTTCTTACATTTCTAT
>JBHPGW010000130.1:0-4278 GCA_042569785.1 Planctomycetota bacterium
TTAATAGTTAGCCCACAGGTTTACCCTGTGGGGGTTTTTAATAGTTAGCCCACAGGTTTACCCTGTGGGGGTTTTTAATAGTTAGCCCACAGCTTTACGCTGTGGGGACATTTTTCACGCACTATCCTGCGGGCAACGTCTTCAATATTTATCCGCCACAACGGATTCAACTAATAATCAATTCCTGCCGGGCACACGATAAAAAGGCCGGTCTTATTTTAAGACCGGCCTTTTTTACAAACATAGAAATTGCCTGGATGCCTTAGAAAGTGTACTTCGCAGTCAAGGTGAACCAGAGTTCGTCTGAGGAATTGACCGAGTCATCCCATGATGATTGATAGTGGATTCCCGGGGTGACAGTAATTACATTGTAGACAAACTTTCCTTCGATGCTAAAGACAGCGTGTGACCAGTCGTGGTCTGCACTATCTCTGTCAGAGTCAGGAGTCGGGCCCGCACCATCGTTGTAGACCATCTCGAAGCTCGTACGGATAGTGCGGAAACCGCTGCCCGTGTCCGCGCCCGTCCGCCACCCGGATAAATCCCAGTCTTTGTAGGCGCCAATGGTATGAAACCAGCCGCCATATGTTCTCCAAAAGGATTTTTGATCCCCCGCCCGGGTTCTGCCGCCTTTGTCAGGCCATATACGAGAACACTCGTAGAAGGGAACGACCCCTTCAGGGGCGATACTCGGCCACGAACACTGCCCATGGAATTCCTGGAAGTCTGAGTCACGGGACTGTCCAAAATCTTCATCTATACCGCCGTTTGGACCGTCATAATATCTCCAGCCAAATTTGTAGTCCGTTTGGTAACATTCACCATCCCAAAGACTGTTGTGGTAATATGGATTGTAGGTCAGCCATTGCCTGTTCTCCAATCCACTTCCGTTAGCCCCTGACCATAAGATATTCAATCCAAAACCCGTACCCAATAAGTTAATGTCTATACCGGGTTGGATCACGCTGTGATCGTTTGCGAACCAATCGAAACCGTGCCACATATTACTGCCCGCATAGGTCAAAGAGACGGTAGTTTCAAAGTCGGGCGAGGTTATCTTGGCGAGGAATTCTGAGAATTCGTCTTCGTCCATTTCGTCATCTTCGTATGGATTTTCTCCTCTTTGTAAGGCCATAAAATCTTCGGCCATTTCTTTTGGGTCTTTGAGCTCGACGCGGTCATCCTGGATAGCGCGTTCTTTCCATTGAGGATCCCTTTCCGTAGCATCTTCGGTGGGTTCAGCAAAAGCACATGGACAAACACACAATATGTATGTGCAAAACAAAGTTACAGCAACTAATAAAATTACCTTTTTCCTCATAGTCATCTCCTTAAAATCCTTTGCCAAATAACAATTTCTACTCTAAATAATAGAGCAAAATCACCCATCCCCAAATTAGACTGCTTTTAGTTTATCGGCATGTGGCCATAAATCAAATAAAAAAAAAGTTTTTGTGTAACCGGTCAGTTATGGGTGGGAAGGGGCTGGTTATGACGAGTCAAAGTTGAAAACGGCTTTATAAGGTGCGATACCGCCCTGCCCTGCCGTTTGTAATTTTCGATTTGACAGGATGGAAAGTTTTGGGTATTATATGATATGAAACTAAAAATGGAAGAAATAAAGGCTTAGAAAAAGGTACCGGACACCTTTAATTCCCCAAAACAGAAAAGCAAATATATCATCGTAAGTCTAGTACAGAGGTACTTCCTGATGGATATATGTGAATGAGTTGGCCTTTCTTTTCATCATAGCGGACTTTATCTGGAAGCATGTTCTTTGCTCTTTCGGGTTCTGTTTTTGCAAAGTTTTCATAATGCTTTTTTAAAAGTTCGAAAAGTTTTTTCTTAAATAAGATTGCTCCTTCTCTTTCTGCTTCAGCTTGCCACAAAATCCCTTAAGGGCGTCATCGCAATCCATGTATCAACCATAATATCAATTGCTTTTGCAGACTGCATCACCTTCTCCGAATGTGGACAATGCAGCTGTACCCCCCACTGCATGTTAGTCTTCTTATTTACCAGTAGCTTAAAAATACTCTCCAGCCAGCCCGGCTGATGTTTTAACTGGCCTTTCGCTATATTCAAAACGGTTCGCAGATCCACTTCAATCCGACCGTCTGTCCTTGGATGAGATCGTTGTGATTTGTAGTATCTCTGCTCAATGTATATCTTCGGTTTAGCTTTTTCCATCTTCTTGATGACAGGTCTGAGATTCTTTTCAACTTGCGAAAGCATTTGCCCAAGGCTCTCTGCATCGCTGTTTCGCAGAATCTTCTTAATACCTCTCATCGCATTTGGAACAGTAAGAGCAATGCCGACTTCCTGAGGCCTTATTACAAGAGTAAGATGGACCGTAGCTGTGGGCAGTTTCCCTCTGCCTATAGTCAGCGGGAGAAAATCCCAGACTGCCCCATAGTCTCCTCTTGTTATTGCCGCCCTTCCCGGTGCCTTTGCATCAATCCCCAAGTCTTTGATCAGCTTCTTGCGTTTTCGCAGGTCATCCCCAAGCAATCTTATCAACCTTTTTCCCTCTGCATAAGTATACGGCTCGGTATCCCTGAATTTAAAACCATCAAACATAGTCAATGTCCCTCGAATGTTATAGTCCTTCGCGATCATTCTCGCCTCAAAAACATGCATATACTCTACAAATTGTCTCGCCCATGATGAATCTGCTGCCCGCCTGCTAAACCAGCTGTAGAGGTTCTTCCACTCAAGGTGTGTTGCCCAATCGGGAAGTGACTTCGGTTTATCAATTGATAAAAGAACTACATACGGCTGTTCATAGCCATACCTGGCCGAGGTCTTTCGATGCCTCTTGAGTTGATTAACACATATGCCCGCCTGAACTTTAGCCTCTATAACCACCGCCCAGCCATCTTGATCGAAGAAACAACCATCAGGCAAACCATCCTTGCCGTCTTTGTTAGAATCCACCTCCTGCCCCGGCACACGTTGAAGGCCAAGCTCGATATTCTTTAAGGCTGGCACTCTCTTCACCCCCACCAATTTGAGAAAAGGCCGCACGAGCTTCTTGTCATTCGCAAGCGTAACCATCAACGCATGCGTAAGTTTGTTCTCAGGCTGATCATATTGATCGAAGACATTTCTCACGTTGAGTACCTATTTCTTTTATCTTATTGAACCAGTACACCATTGACGTATATCAGCGGCATATCTCTTATTAGAATAACCACCATAATAAGCTTTTACTTTGGTGTGGGTTTCGTCAATGTAAATAATATCAATTACAAATTGAACGTTTCTATTCACACCCATGATAATGTCAGTAATGGTATAAGATATCTGCCCGTTTTTTGTGTCTTGCCAATAGTCTCCGGCGACAATTAAAGAAAAACAACCGGCATATTTATCACGTGCGTTTGTTATAATATTTCGATACACCGCCAAACTTGGCTGATTTACATCAAATGTATCTCGGCTGACAGGATTTGCTTTAAGTGCATTAATAGTCGATGGACCACAGCCTGTAAAACCAATCAACATCATACAAATCAAAATAATCACAGTTTTTTGTTTCATTTCTTCCCTTTCCTTCTATAAATCGTTAACAAGCTCTCTGGAAAAACTAGGAAAAAACCAGCGGGGGAATTTAAGGTGGGGAATTTAAGGTGTCCGGTACATTTTTCTCCATTCTTATATTGCCTCCAAACCGCTTTCAAACAATTATACGTCATCTTTAGAAAAACTCTCCATCTTAGTTTTACAACTTTTTTCTGTCTGCTCTCGGAGCAGTTCTACGCATCGGGCTAAGGAGCCTAAGGCTCGTTAATAATTAAAAGAGCGTTAGTTCCTGGCCTGTTTCTTATAGTCATCATGATAGCGGGAAATTAAAGGGGAAAAAACACTTCACGAAATACGCTTCACGACAACATCCTGTAATCCGGTCAAATTCTTTTTTTGTATTTTGAATTTGGTGCTTCGAATTTGTTTCGGATTTCGATATTCGCATTTCGTGTTTATTCTTATTTTCTCCGCCTTCTCTATTCTAAATAAAAATCTAAAAATTCAAACTTCGATAATACCCAACCCCCACCCCCGAGTCAAACCATTTATTATCATCCTGCATAATCCTGTAATCCTGTCAAAAAACTCTTTGCCTTTCCAAATCGAAAATCGTAAATCGAAAATCGTAAATTACAAAATCCTGTCAATTTCTTTTGTCTTTCCAAATCGTAAATAGTAAATCGACAATCGTAAATTCCAAACTCCCGTCAAACCAATTTTTCTCAAAAATACTCTTGCAAACAAAACCCA
>JBHPGW010000131.1:0-4224 GCA_042569785.1 Planctomycetota bacterium
TGGTCGATCATTTATCAAAGGAAAAACGAAGCTGGAATATGTCCCGGATAAGAAGCAAGGACACGAAGCCCGAAATAATTGTCCGGTCTATGCTTCACAAGATGGGCTATAGGTTTCGCCTACACAGAAAAGACCTGCCTGGCAAGCCTGATATTACCCTGCCTAAATACAAAACAGTCATTTTTGTTCACGGTTGCTTCTGGCATGGACATAAGGGGTGTAAACGCAGCAATGTTCCAAAAACGAACCAAGATTATTGGATTTTAAAAATTCAAAAAAATATCCAAAGAGATAAATATCAACGTAAGCAGTTAAAGCGGCTTGGATGGCATGTTTTGATACTATGGGAGTGCCAAATCGAGAAAACGAGAATAATTGAAAAGAAAATTAAAAATCTCCTACAGTAATAAACTGGGATAAATCCATTTTAAGGTTTTAACCACTTCTTTGGCTAAATGCCACATCAAAACTGGGGGAACTGCGTTTCCCATAGCACGGTATTGAACTGCTTCGGTACCAGATAATTTAAAAGTTTCTGGAAATGATTGAATCCTGGCTACTTCCCTTGGGGTAAACCGTCTGTACTTTCCGTTTAACTTTAATACTGGATCTGTGCTATTAAGACTTACTTTCGCTAAGTGTGCATTTACGGTATTGCATGGTTTTTTAGGATCCTGGACTCTCCCTTTGTTCATTTTCTTACGTACTCTTTTCATGCCGGCCACAGCACGGTCGCTGAAATAATACTTTGAATCAATTTTATTTTCAGGAAAAAGAACACTATACAAAGGTACTTTCTTTTTTAATGTGAGTGGTTTAGGGAAAGAAAAATTATCCAAGCATTTTTTATTTTTAAAGCCAACAATAAAAACTCTCTCTCTTTTTTGAGGAACGCCATAATCGGAAGCGTCAAGAACTTTGTGCAATACATGATACCCACATTCCTCAAAGTTCTTTATTATTAACGGAAAAGCCTCCCGTTTATTCGCAGACAAAATACCTTTTACATTTTCAGCAATAAAACAACGAGGTTTATGCTTTTTTAAAATACGGCACATTTCAAGAGCAAGGCGACCTCTTCCGTCTTTAAATCCTAAACCAGGAGGATTTTGAGCAATACGTGAAAAAGATTGACAAGGGAATCCTCCTGTTAAAATATCATGCTTTGCAACTTCCTCAACACGCACTTCGCGGATATCTTTATTTTGACAGTTAACTTTAAAATTTCGGTTGAAAAGGCTACAAGCATTTTTATCAAAATCAGTTGCATAAACAATTTCTACTGGATTTTTCAGGTATTTCTTGCCAAGAAAGGTAAAGCCTCCATGCAAACCTAAGTCAAGACCGCCGCAACCCGTAAATAAAGATGCAACTTTAAAATTTTTCATAATAATAAGTCCTGCCATTCGCCAATTTCATAATTAAATGTAACGTCTGCTCCGTCACGCGGCACCATTTTAAGTGAATCAGTTTTGTATTTCCTGACAGGGTCCTGAATGACAAATAGTTTGATATCGTTTTCGTTGACCATGATTCTGTAAATAAAATATTTTTCACCGTGCCCTTCTGCTGAGACCCATTCATTTGTTGTAAGATGGAATTGTTTTAAAACAATTCTATTTTTGCTGATAGTGGTTTTTACTTCCACGAAACGTTGAGTTTCATCTAGTTCAGCTGAAAGTATATCATAGCCAACACCAAGATTGTCTGGGATTTTTTGAACCTTATGTCTAATATCCTCGCGCCCTCCAACTTTAAGCCTATTTTTTTCGTGGACAATTGCAATATTTTCTCCGTAGTTACCTATTTGCTTTGTAGATATATTTCCAGCACCCATCTGCCCTAAAAAATCATCTATCATGGCTGAAATAGCTATAGATGCGTTTTCTTTTACTCCTTGCAAATACTCAACTAAGTCTGTTTTAAACAAATCATCGCCTATTTGGCTATTCACAAAATAAAACCAATTATTATTGACGTTAGATACCTCCTCTATGGGCACCTCAGACATATTATAAAAAATGTCATACTCGTCAAATGTTGGGGATTGCGTGATAAATGCATCAATCGATTGAACAGCATTATGATTTATGACATATTGCCCATTTCGTCTTAACTTGACAAGATCAGCCAACTCCATATAATCTAAAATATCTTTTGCATATCTTGTAACATGGGGTTTCCTGTCATAATCCATTTTTGAATTACGGTTATTTGAAATTAAGTTATAGACCTCTGAAACGGGGCGATTATCTCTTGTCACCCTAAGATCATTAAATATGCAGTGAGTTGTTTCCGCTTTATTAATGCCAAATGATGGATTTTCATTTTCCTCTCCATATTTCAAAAGCTTTAGAATATAGACTGCCGGTTTAAATTTAATGCCCGATCTTATAAACGAAATGACTTCATCAGGCCTCAGATGTCCGCCTGGATACTGAAAGAAGAAAAGAAAATATTTAAAGAATTCCACTAAATCTTGAGAGTTAGCAAGTCTTTGCGCTATCATAGAGGATTCATACATTTGGCGATTCTTGTCAAAAAGAATTAGACCGAAAAGAGAACTTATTTCAGTTCGCCAATTATCTATCGTCTTGGGCGACTTTGAAGCATTTCCGGGAAATTGCCTAACAGATGAATTAACTGCTGACATAAAGTTTCTTTTAAGACTTTTTGGAATTGAACTTATTTCAGAAGCCATATATACTAACACATTTTCAACATCTCTTTTAAAACGAGGTCTAATATGGTGAATACGATAGAAATATTCTTCTGGAATTCTATAAATCACAGACATTTCTTTAGTTCCTTTGCAACTGCGTTGCCCAATAGAGGTGGAACCGCATTCCCAACCTGACGGTTCTGCTGTCCTTTATTCCCATAGAAAATGAAAGTATCTGGGAAAGACTGTAGACGGGCATGTTCTCTTACTGTAGGCACGCGGTTATATTTGTAATGAAAATAATGGCGGTGGCCGGTATCAACCGTATAGGCCGGAAGGCCGCTATGATAGCGAGTCCAAGCTATATTGAATTTTCTTGTATTAATATATTCTTCCGGAAGGTCTTTGTAATTTCCTCCTTCAGGAACCAAACTTATAATGTTCTTCACTTTATCAGAATGATCCGTTCCGATATGATTGTAAACATTGATGCTGCCATTTCTCATTAGCTTCTGATATGTGTTCGTAGGATCAGAAGCATACTCTTGGGTGTCATTCCCTAGACTATCAATTAAGGGAGGCAAATCAGACAAAGCATCTCCGCAAGTAGAGAAAGATTCGAGCCCTTTAGACAGAAGAGTCCCATTTTCTCCGTGTGTTGGCGAAGGAGGAACAAAATGCATCTTATGATTCTTAAAGCCAACAAAAAAAACACGTTTACGAATTTGAGGTACGCCGTAATCTACTGCATGCAACAAGAACATAGATACTTTATAGCCTATTTTTTCAAATTCATTTATAATAGCTTTTTTTATCTCACCCTTAAAAAGACTTGCAATGCCGGGGACGTTCTCCAAGACAATAGCTTTGGGTTTTAATTCTGAAGCTATACGAACATAAGATAAGAATAAATGATTTCGAGGGTCATAAAATTTTCTTGGCCCAGAAAGCGAAAGGCCCTGACAGGGCGGTCCTCCAACAATCACATCCACAGATTGCCTGCCTATTAAATTAATAATTTCAGAAGTATTAACGTCATCGATATCTTTGTCAATAATCTTCGGGTTATTATGATTTTCAACGAAAGTTCTTAGCGCTGCTTTGTCGTTATCAATTCCAAGCAGAACATCAAAACCTGCCTGCTGTAAACCCAAAGAGAGCCCTCCGCATCCGCAAAAAAGATCAATAGCTTTTGGCTTCCTTTTCTCCATATACTATCCCAAGTAAAACAGCCTATTTTTGTTTATACCTTACCCCAAAAATTAACTACCGTCAAACCAAAACTAAAAACCTAAAATTCAAAACTTTCCCCTCTACTTTCTACTTTCACCTGCTCAACTGCTCTCGCGTTTGATTTTCAATCAAATGCGCAGGTATGCGCGCAAAAGTGCAAAAAACCGTCCTTTTTGCGCGAATTTCTGCAAAAAAATATAACTTTCTGTAAATTTTTGCGCATTTTTGCGCGCTTTTGCACTTTTTTACACTTTTACCTGCGCAAATGATCGAAAAAATCCCCATTTTTATCCCAAAAACAAACATCAGCCTATCTTAACACCCAAAAT
>JBHPGW010000132.1:0-4193 GCA_042569785.1 Planctomycetota bacterium
TTCGACAGTTCTTGAATAGTAATGATTTTTCTGTTCATACTATAAAAGCATTTATTTTTGATATCAGGAAATTTGCTCTGTATTTTACTACTGTTAATAATGAACCGTTTGACTGTTCTAGAATAACGACTATGGATCTGACAAGTTTCAAAAGATATTTACGAGAAGAGAAAAAACAAGCTGTATCTACTGTTAATAGAGCATTAGTTTCTATCAGGAGATATTTGGATTGGTTAGTCGAGCAGGGGAAATTAGAAGCTAATCCTGGGAAAGTTGTAAAAGAGCTAAGACGACAGCAGTTAGTTCCAAAGGGGCTGGAAAGAAGTCAGGTAAGGAAGCTGTTAAGAGAGATTGATTTAAGAAATGATATTCGTAGTAAGGCTATATTTACTTTCTTCTTAAATACCGGATGCAGGGTTAGTGATTTAGTCCAAATAGAATTACAGGATTTGATGATAGGAGATAGATCAGGTAGTGTTGTATTTAGAAATGGGAAGGGTAGTAAGGAAAGACAGGTTCCTCTGACGTTGGATTGTAGGAGAGCTTTGCAGGAGTATTTAGCAGTTAGACCACCAGTTAATAGTCAGAAATTATTTATAGGGGAAAGAGGAGCACTTACTGATGTAGGAGTTAGGAGTTTGTGTAATAAGTATTCTTGTATTTGTGGTTTTAATATTTATCCTCATTTATTAAGGCATAGTTTTGCTCTGCAATTCTTAAAAAATACTAATAATGATATAGTAGCTCTTGCTCAAATATTGGGACATGAGAATCTAAATACTACGAAAATATATAGTCAAAAGTCTGACAGGGATTTAGCTGAGGTTGTGGGGAGGTTGAGTTATTGATGGGTGGGTAGTAGAAAATGGCTGTAAGGTTTGATACTAACAGCCATTTTGGGATAGTTATGTAGTTAGGGTTTTCTGGTTCTTAATGCTAATAGACCTAATCCCATTAATGCTAAAGTGCAAGGTTCTGGCACGGAGGCAACACGGATGCCAACATCTATGTCCTCGGAGAACATGTTGTAGTGGACACGGTAGGAGGATCTCAAACTAATGTCGAAGTCGAGATGGGGGTAGTACGAGCCACCACGAATGCCCCGATGGGACTCAGTTTCCGTATTGACAAGTGTCTCATTCCACTCAAATAAGTTTCCCATCATATCAAATGTGTAGTTCTGTTCTTCTATTCCAGTACCAACGTCCCAAGGCTGACCGATTACACCATCATAATTCGTATCGTCACCTGCAATTGGAGCAACACCTGTGCCATTGGCATAAGTTGAATAATCAATGCCAGTATAATATGCTGCTTTGTACCACTCATTTTCCGTTGGTATTACATAAGCAGTTCCATAAGTTGAAATAGCGAGGTCACGGTTTATTCCAAGAAAATCGCCTGGGTTAGTGTTATTACCACTGAACAGATATGCACCGAGGCTCTTGTTGCCACTGGTAAGGTAATTGCAGAACTGCAATGCCTCATACCAGCTCACATTATTGACGGGCTGTTGGCCATCAGTGTAAGTAGCATTTTCATCATAAGCATTGGAAGGGTTACCTGTAGGAGCTCCAACGGCAGATGTAAATTGGTTCCACTGTGCATTGGTAACTTCATACTTGCCAATACGGTAGTCATAACCAACCGCACCACAGCCGTATGGGTTAGCACTATCTGCGGGAGAAAAATTCCATGGGTATGGACTATCAGGATAACCAATTCTTGTATCCCCCGCATTTCCTGCATTGCCAATAGTTACAAAGTCAATATCAATGCCTTGTACGATAGTAGCTGAAGCAGTATTAGCCACAGCCATCACACCCACAAAAATCACTATCATAACTATTTTCTTCATTTCTCCATCTCCAAAATAAAATTAATTAATAATTACCTATTTTCTTTTTCTTAGCATAGCCATAGCTCCTACCGCCAGGAGAGAAATCGTGGTTGGCTCTGGAACGGAAGCAATACGAAATCCAGTATTGATACTCACATCGAGTGGGCGATTGAAACTGCTCCGGTTGGTCAAGCCCAATTGGGTGCCGACATACGAATCTCCACGTATGCCACGCCATGAATCGGATAAGTAATCCCCACTATAGTAGGGGCTTTCCAATAATTCCCATACATTACCCATCATATCAAAAGTTCCATTGAGTTCTTTGGCCCCACTACCAACATTCCATGGTTCATAACCCGTAGATGGATTGTAGTTCCACTTTGTAGTATCGGGGGTACCTGAAACAATGTCACCAGCGGATGCATTCGAATAGAACTGCAAACTGGTGCCGTTCCAGTATGCCGCCTTAACCCATTCATCCTCTGTCGGCAGGAAGTAATAAGCATTGCTGTTACGGAATGGGTTATCAGCATTGTAACCTACATCACCCGCTTCCCAAGGAACAAAGGTATAATCGCTCTGTCCCTGAGTGCCAGTAAATTTATATGCTGCTTGATGGCCCGTACTGGTGTTTAGGTAGTTAACGAACTGCAATCCTTCATACCAACTTATATTATTGGTCGGAACATTAGTGCCAGCCCAGTAGGTACTTGAATCATACGCAGATGATGGGTTGCCCGTTACCGTGCCATAGGCAAGCTTAAACTTGTCCCACTGGTCATTAGTAATCTCATAGGTTCCCATACGGTAGTCATTGATTGGGTCAATAAAGGTTCGATACCCACCATCGCCAGGATCCCATCCACTGATATTCGTCCCATTCTCGCTACTGGCATCACCCGATATATCCACAAATTCGATTGTGAATTGATTTGATCCTGTACCAAAGGTATCAATAGTAGCTGAAGCAATATTACCAACTAACACTACCACTACCATCATCACCAGTATCTTCTTCATCTCCCTACTCCAAAATAAAACTAATTATTATTATTTTCTTTTTATCCGAAGAAACAAACAGCCACAACCTATTAAAATTAAACTACCAGGTTCTGGAACTATTTCTGCTCCATAAATATCACCACCAGACTCCCATACTACTGTATTTCCACTAATAGAGGGTCTTAACTGATCTCCTACACCTATAGATATGGGAAATTCTGTTTGGGTAAGTAAGTCGTAGCCGAATATATCAGCATTTCCATTGCGATGGTCTTCCCACACAATGAGATTGCCACTAATATCAGGAAATAACTGAGTTGCACTATCCGAGCAAACAAGAAATTCTGACTGGGTAGTCAAATCAAAACCATATATATCTCGATTACTCTCATCTTGTCGAGCATCCATCCATACCACTATATTTCCACTGAATGAAGGACTTGTCTGCTGGTCTGCTGCTGTAGAGACAGCAAATTCTGTTTGTGTCGTGATATCAAACGCATAGACATCAAAATTTTCCCCATCAGGTTCAGTGTATCGTGAACGCATATCTGTCCAAGCAACAATATTACCATTCGTAACAGGTTCGCTCTGTCCATCAACGGCTGTGCTGACAGTAAATTCTGTTTCAGTAGAAAGGTTATATCCATAGATGTCCCATCTACCACCATGAGCACGATCATCACTCCATACAACAATATCCCCACTTATACCAGGGTGCTGTTGCTGGTCCATTATGGTACATATGGGAAACTCTGTTCCAGTAGAAAGAGTATAGCCATAAATATCTGTTTCCTGATCACCACCGTTTCTATCATCTGCCCATACAACCCTATCCCCATCTACGGCAGGATTGCTTTGAGCAGCAGCATTTGAAGAAATAACTGATTCTTGTTTTGTAGAGAGATTATAGCTGTAAATATCCCAGTTTCCATTTCTATAATCTTCCCATACAACAGTATCTCCACTAATATCAGTATCGGTCTGAGTACCTGTTGCAGTACTAACTACAAACTCATTTATCACATAACTTGCCTGACTAATCCCTACTCCCCAAACAACTACCACCATAGCCATAATCAACAGTATTTTTTTCATCACTCTTCTCCACTTAAATTCTAAAATGAATTAATTATTTTCTTTTTCTCAAAATTATTGCACCAAAACTTAACAGTAATAGACTACTTGGCTCGGGAGTAAACACTTGGATACGATTATTGGAACGGTCTGCAACATAAATATATCCCAATGGACTAACCTCTACATCATATGGACCATTAAATAGTCCAGTTCTGGCCTGACCCCCGAAAAGTGTACCATTGCTAATTAGAGAGTATCCGATAAAATG
>JBHPGW010000133.1:0-4143 GCA_042569785.1 Planctomycetota bacterium
GTTCATGAGCGTGATGGTTTCATGATGGCCTTTCTGAAGGATCTAGGAATAGAAAAAGGTAAGCCGTTTGAACCAACGCCTGAAATGGTTGCATTGCTGCAGGAAGCTTCCTTGGTCGGAGAGTCGATGACCAAGGCGCTTGATTGGAACAATGAATTGGATGTGGCGCATTATGCTAAGGGAAGTTACTGGGGCAACGCCATTGCTGTTGGCATTACCCAGCGTCAGCCGGGCTATTTCGAATTGGATGAACGTGCGGCTTGGTTCTACGAAGCGCTGACGACGTCAAAAGGCATGAAGAGTACTACTCCAGGGGTCGGTTCTGCGTATCTGGGTGGATACAGAGACAGCGATGGGGAGTGGCTTGATGGCGCAAAGAACTACAAGCTGAACGTCCCTAAGAATCCTCCGGCTGCACGGTTTTGGTCGGTGACTGTTTATCATAACGATACTCGTTACTTGATTCAAAATGAGCAACAAATCGCAGACAAATCATCACGCATGGACGTTGACAAGAACAAGGATGGTTCAGTCGACATCTACTTCGGCCCTAAAGCACCGAAGGGCAAAGAGAAGAACTGGATCCCTACAAATCCTCGTACGTATTGAGACGCATGAGCTGACCGTATTCCATATTCAAATTTTCTTTAAATGTCAAAACAAAATCAGCCATGGAAACTATTGGTAGAGCCCAAATGTAGGCTTGTGTTGCGCGGTGAAATCGCCGTGCTTCACGCAATTTGTCTGTAGTTTCTTGAGTTGGAAAACTGTTTACAAATTCAAGTTTCCCTACCCTTGTCTCAAATTCGGTCTTTACCGGTGCAGTCTCTACTGGTTCGGCGTAGGCACTCGTTGCAACGAATGCAACAAGCAAAACAGCGATCAAGATTCTAGTTTTCATTTCTTTTATCCTTTTTTTTACTGTTGCCCATCTTCATGTACAGCCCTGCCCCGAACAACTAAGGGGCATGGCTCAAAGCTCAACTGCCCTCGATCACTTGGCCTTCTCGATATCCGGCAAAAGCCACTCTTTATTGAAGTGAGCATTTAGCGGACCGTAAATTCTAAAGTAAGCAAACCAGCCTTTTCCTGGAACAGTTGGTATCCAGTTTTTCTCAGCCATCTTTGGATCCTTTGGTGCGTTAGGTCCAATGTAGATATCATAAGAACCATCTTCATTTGGATATGGAGTTGTCTTTTCTCTTTGAGAAGAAACCTCAAATTTTTTCTGTGGGTTAAGAAGTATATAACGATTATCAGGATCATAAAGCGTTAATGACCAGAAACGTCCGGTAGGTACATTTGGCGGAACGTGCAATGTATACGTCTTTGCACCGTCAAAATAGTCTCCGTCGGCATCTTTTGGAGTTCCCAAATAGGCAGAACCGATACCTTCTACAGTACTGTTTTTCATTCCTTTTGAAGTGGTGAGCGCCTCATAGAACCAGGCAGCTCTTTCATCCAACTGATAGTGAGTAGGTGCTTTTTGATCCAACTCAACACAGATAGCATTTTCCCACTGGTTTCCCATCCAATGTTTTGCTTCTAATTCAGTGTTCCAATCATTGTCTATTGCCATTGCTTCACCAACAATAACGGCATCAGTCAATAGCTCGGTCATTTCAGCAGAAGGGTTAAAAGGTTTCCCTTTTTCAATGCCTATATCTTTTAGAAATGCATAGAAAAAACCATCACGTTCGTGCATTGGCTCTTGATCAATTATCCATTTTAATCTTTCCCAAAACATCATTCCTCTCGGCTGATTTGAACTCCAAACTTTTCCGTTGTTATAGTTTATTGGTTTTGTTTCCGGGGGAGTTGTGCCATAGCGGTATAATTTGAATATTTTAAAATACGCTTCTGCCTCTTCATCTTTCGTGAAAAAAGATCGATGAACAAGGGTGTTGAAACGATTTGGAGATCTAACGATATTATAGCCTGCCTCAATTGCTCCTTCCGGAACTTCCGTATCTGGTCCAAGTACGAGGTGTTTTCCACCTTTACCCTTATTGATACCCGGTATACCAAGATCAACAACAGGTCGCTGCCACATATCATTGATGAATCCGGCAGTGGGTCCTTCAGGGACATCTATTACCCATGGACCCATATCAGTATCGATCCAACCCAATATATAATCGGTTGTTCCGTTCCCTGTGATTCCCCATCTAAGGTCATCAATGTAATCAGCATTTAGACGGAAGAAATCTCCCATCTCGTAGCCTAAACTTTCTTGATATGTGTATAGATAATCTGCCATTGATGCAATGGGAAGTGCCCATATATACGCTTGTATCGCACGCTGTGACCGACGTTCTTTCTTCAAAAGTTTCGATGTCTCTTCTGTTGGAAAACTCCTCTGGAATTTTAATGTTCCAATACTTGTTTCCTTCACAACCATGTTTGCTTCATCTGATTTTTTCTCTGCTTTCAACTCAGTTGGAGTGCAACTAGCTATAGCTAGTGAAACTAAAAATAATAAACTAATTTTTAAAGTTTTCATTTTGTTATCCTTACTTAAAATTAACATTTCAGTTTTATCACAGCATTAATTCACACTTGATATGTTTTCATTGTTTTTATCCTATTTAATCTTCACGATATCATCCGGGATCCAGGTCTGATCGAAAAATTCGACAGCACTTCCATAGATACGGAGACCTGCAAGCCAGTCTCTACCTTTAATTGTCTGGATCCAGTTGGATTCGGGCGCACCTTTAGGCTTGGTCGGGCCGAAATACAGATCGAAGGAGCCGTCCTTGTTTTTGACCAACTTATCGTAGCCATTTTTTCCGGGAAACGGCTGTGAAGTCTCCGGCATGGTCCCATCTGTGATGTTATAGACGGTGCACGCCCAGAATAATTTGGCTGGAATGCCGGCCGGCAGGTGGAGTTTGTAGTTGTTGCTGCCGTTCAGTATATCGCCGTCTGCATCTCTCATCGCGACAGGGTATTTAGAGCCGTTATTGATGTAACGCATAACCATGGCCGGAGCACTGGAATAACCGATTTGGAAAAACGCAGTGCGCGCGTTTATGTCCAGGTAGCTTTCCTGCATCCATTCAGAGGTGGCTCCTGCCCAGATGCGAAACCACTGACGGTCTTTGTAATAGATGTTGCGCTTGTCAGGGCGATTCACCATGCGGTTTGCCAAAATCATTCTTGGCGTCATCAGCACGGCTTTCTCTAACAGCTTCTTCTGTCTGGCGGTTGGCTCAAAGGGTTGGTCTTTAATGATACCGATAGCAGCCAGCACACCACGAAGTTCGGGGGTTATGGCTTGATAAGGTTCATGATCGACAAATTTCTTGAGTTTAGTCCAGTAGGTATAATCCACCGGGTACTGCATATTAATGCGCTTACCCGAGCCGTTAGGGAACTCCATGGGCTTGATGTTTTTCTCTTCAGCCCAGAGCGGGTAAACACGGGTTTGCTCTCCCACTTTGACGGCAGGAGCAGGAATTAGCCCATTCTCACCGCCTGGCATCACCATTCGGAAAAACAGCATGACGTTGTAGGTGGATGAAGTATAGGTGAAGTATCCATCAGGGACGGGTCCTCGGTACTTAGGTGGCAGTAACAGATAAAGCCCACCTCGAGCGCGATCTGGCCCCGCTTTACCTACATCCACCAGCGTGCGCTGGAAGAAATCGGTAAACATACCCATAACGTTTGGCGGCGCAGCGACAACCAGAGGCCCGGTTTCCTTGAGGTCAAAAAAGGACATGGCATACATGATGTCGCAATTGGGTGTTGGGATCCAAGTCTTGGCGTCCATCCGATCCTTCCACATGGGTATAACATTGTAACCGGCGCCAAATGCCTTCTCAGCTCCGTCACGCATCCCAATCGTATTCAACGCCGGCAGCATGGTCATGTAGGCTTGAATCGCCTGGTTGTAGAACAGTTCGTCACGCAGTTGCTGCGCTTCTTTATCGCTTGGCCAATTGCCGTTATAGTGCAGGCGCACACCCGGCGATCTCGTTTCCTGTGCCTGCACCTGCATTGCTGTCAAAGCACTAACAGCGAAAACGACCGCAAGCGTCAACACCACACTGATTGCTCTTTTTTTCGTTTTCATTTTGTTCTCCTTACTTAAAATTAACATTTCAGTTTTATCACAGCATTAATTCACACTTGATA
>JBHPGW010000134.1:0-3841 GCA_042569785.1 Planctomycetota bacterium
TTCCATGCCCCATTTTTCTGATCACATAATCTACAGGTTTCGATGTGACATCGAGAATTTTTTTATGAAATCCATGATGCTTCTTTTTCTCCCATTCCTTTATCTTTTCCAGGTTCACTTTTTCGTATTCATTTATTTCCATACAGACTCTCCGCACTACCGCCAGCTATTTTGCAAAACTCGCAGGATTGCTTGGTGTACAAATTTTTGCAAAGCTGCCTGGCTACTCTTTCGACTTTTTACCCGCTACTGCCAAGCCGGCTGCTCCCACAATAAGAACCGCACCTGCTGCAACTATTAACGCAATTCCAAGCGATGCCCCGAGAAGAGTGCGGGCACCTCTGGCTGCATACAATCCATGCCCATGTTTTAATGCGTACCCCATCCGACCCATATAATACATTGGTCTTTCGTAATATTCTGCGGACATTTTTTTGCCCCCTTTCTGAAAAACTGGTTAATTTAGGTAGTTTTTGAAGTACATTTTCCTGTATAAAACAGCATATCCCAGACGGCCATGCTCACATATGCTACAGTGGCACCAGCTACTATCGGAACAAGTACCATGCTACCCAACGTTCCAGCAACAGCATTAGCTGCCGCGACCCCAAGTCCTGTAGAAATACCTACGCCTGCAGAACCCGTTACTGTATCTTTGGTAGCCTGTGCTCCGGATTTTTCGTTTCTCTTGTACCTTAGCACATTGGCTATGCCATAAAATCCCACAGCAACAACTCCTACAATTGTCCCTGTGGCTAAAGGACTCGTCATAGCTGCTGTTGTTGTACCAGCTTTTAACTGTCCGCTTTTTTTTAAGCTTTCTTTACTAAGATGCGAAGCTCCGGAGGAAGCCACCTTTAGGTTTTTCGATTTACGGCCTACCGCAGTATCTTCGTCTTTTTTCATTGGAACTGCTCTCCTTTTTGGCTTGAGCGTCCTTTCAATATTAAAGCATTGAACATCCTCATAGTATTAAAATTGTCGGCTTTTGTACATCAGGGTATTACCTGTTTCTGCCATCAGTTAAATTATCTTCAGTCTTATAGGTAAATCCCCTACAGCCAACTCAAAACGGTCAGTTTGAGTAAGGAAAAAAGCGGCAGTTTTTCGAAATTTCCAAGAAATTGTTGTGTAGAATTTCCGGTAAGAGGAAGTTTTTTTCCCCCTCAGACAGCATGAAATAGAACGTGTTGATAAAAAATTAATTTGCTAAAATTTTATAACTGTCTTATTAGCTGCATGTTACGACTGAAAGGCCGAAAGCAATTTTTGTTTGGTACAGTAATTGCTATATTCTAAAAGATAGTAGTAAAAGCTCTTTTAAAAACGATAGTGGCTCAGTTAAAAAAGACTGTGCTATCCATTGATATATGAGAGGGTCGCTCATAAAACAAGTGATCAAGCCTTATATATCGGGCGTAGGTAGAAAACCAGTAAAAACTGCCGGAAGTCTGTTAGCTTCGGCCAGTTTAAGTCAACTAACCCGGCTGGTTATCTGAACGGATAGCTAATCGGATTTTTTTTAGGGAAAATTAGGATAAACTAAAAATTAAGGAGAAATAAAAATGAGTTCCGCATTGTCAGCAGGAGTTTCAGGAGTGCAGGCCCATCAAAAAATGCTTAATATAGCCGGTAATAATCTGGCGAATATTAACACTGTTGGTTATAAGTCCAGCCGAATTGTTTTCTCAGAGTTGCTGAGCGAGACAATTAAGAAGGCCTCGCAGCCTACCGCCACTCTCGGTGGTACAAACCCACAGCAAATGGGTAGCGGTGTAGGCATAGCGAGCATATCTGCTGATATGGCACAGGGTAATATTTCCAATACCGGAAACCCACTGGATCTGGCGTTGGAAGGTGCAGGTTATTTTGTGTTAAGTGATGGTTCTCAAAACGTCTATACCCGTGCTGGTATGTTTGCTGTTGACGCGAATTCTAACCTTGTTGATCCGTCTACAGGCTATATCGTTCAGCGTATAGGTTCAGTGGGTGAAATTGATGGTTTTCAGGCCGTAGGTGACAGTAATATTAAGATTCCTTATGATGTAGCCATTTCCGCAAATGCAACAACGTCAGTTAGTGTCGTCGGTAATCTAAGCGCCAACGGCTTACTTGAAACTGCACAGATAAACGTAATGTCATCTAACAAGGCATTTACCACAGGCAGCGGTGCTTCAAACGCCACTACAGCGACCTTAATTAGCGATCTTGATCAATACAGCGGGACATTGAGTGCGGGAGTATTGACCTTCTCAGGGTTCAAACCTGACGGAACCGCTTTGGGCGCGACTCCAACTGTTGATCTGACAATGCCGATTACATCAACTACAACGGTGGGTGATGTGCTAACGTGGCTCAATACTACCGAGGGTACCGCAGCGGTTGAGGAAGTACAAACGGTAACACTCTCCGCGGCTCCGGCCTCAGGCACATTTACACTTACCTATGGCGGTGAAACAACGGCCGCTATTGACTGGGATGCGACTGATGTTGAAATTGAGACTGCTCTCGAGCTATTATCAACAGTAAGTTCCGGCGACATAGATGTTTCGGCTGCTATGGCCAATGGGGTAACTTTTACATTTGCCGATACATTGGGTGATGTTGGACTGCTTACTGCTGATACAACTTTATTACTTGATATTACTCCTGTGGCAATAACCAACTCTATCGCTGAGACGACACCGGGGTTTGAATTGCAGGGTATTCTTGGCGATGGGGCGACCGCGACTTTTTTGAACGGTAAAATAGTAATAACCGATGCCGCCAGCGGGTATAGTCAAACAGACCTTGCTATGAGCTACACAGGTGACGGAACCCTTACTTTATCAGGTTATTTTGAGGCTACGACGGTAGGCGGGACGGAAGTCAAGAATGCTAACATAACAGTTTATGACAGTTTGGGTGGTGCCCATGTACTCTCAGCGTCATTTGTACGGACAGCCAGCAATACATGGGATATGGTATTGGCCTCTATTACAGGCGATATCGACTCGATAACCTTTGATAATCGGAGAATTAGCGGGATAGAATTCAATGGTACCAGCGGTACTTACGCAGGGCTGAGTTCACCAACTGAGTCAGCACAGTTTGGAGTAACCTTTGCCAACGATACAACGACTCCACAAATTATGAGCATAGGCTTGGGTACTATTGGAAAATTAAATGGACTGACTCAATTTTCCAATACCTCTACAGCTGTGCTAAATGAGCAGGATGGGTATGAGTCTGGTAGACTGTCCAGTGTTTCGATAAGTAACACAGGTTCTCTTATAGGGTCTTTTTCCAATGGTATTAAGAAAAATCTTGCTACTATTCAGTTAGCAACCTTTAAAAATCCATCAGGTTTGGAAAGTAACGGCGGTGGCTACTTTATTCCTTCGATCAATTCCGGTGGTGCGGTTGCTACGCAGGCGACGGTCGGTTCGGCTGGTACTATCCACAGTGGGGCAGTGGAACAATCTAATGCCGATGTGGCCAAATTGTTCGTTGAGATGATCGAAGCTCAAAATGGCTATCATGCTAATGCCAGAACTATTAAAGTCGCCAATGATATGCTTCAAGAATTGACTAACATTATCAGGTAGCGGCGTTGGGACTCAAAATAAAACCTGTTGACTCCTTACGGTAAGGTGTCTTTCTAATGCAACCCTGCCGGAGATCGGAAGCTCTGGCAGGGTAACTCATTGGTGTTTCGTTACTGTTTTTCAACCAGGTGAGTGAAAGTTGCATGTATAACTCACGAATATTTGTCAGCAATGGAGTTAATATTGTCTAGTTTCGCCTGGAGATCGGTCTGTTTGACTATACCCGCTGGCGGCATCGGTTATTACTATTTTAC
>JBHPGW010000135.1:0-3759 GCA_042569785.1 Planctomycetota bacterium
CACTCCATGTGTGTCTTATGTTCCACCCATTGCAATCCATCAATGCGTGCCAATAGCGTCAATGTATAACGTGGCTGGAAAACTTCAATTAAACGTTTAGTAAAAGTTAGCTATGTGGATGATGGGTTTAAGAAGCGATCTATAGTGGTGTTGAGATTTTTTCTTTTCTTTGGTTTTGTGCCCTGAATTTTCTCGGGGTTACTCCTACAAGCTCTTTGAATGTTCGTGTGAAGTAGCTCTGGTTATTGTAGCCAACCTGGAAGCAAATTTCGGTGCAGTTCTGGTCGGTGCTTAGCAGTAGTTGTTTGGCCCGCTCGATGCGGACGCTGGTGAGGTAATCGATAATTGTAATACCCATCTGCTCTTTGAAGATATGCGCCAATCTTGAAACGCTGAGAAAAGAAGTTTTTGCGATTTCCGCCAGAGTGAGAGGTTTATCGTAATTGACGTCGATATAATTTATTGCCGGCCTGATCTGAGTTATTTTTTGGGCGTCCTGGGAAGAGTAAACCAGTTCTATAAACTCGTTTAGCGCGACGGATATCCAGGCACATAAATCTTCGGGGTCGTTAATGTGCATTACCTTGTTAACGTAAGAAAGATTTTTCTCGAGCATAACGTTAATGTCGACTCCGCCTTCGACGGCAGAGCGGCTAAGGACGCTGAGCAGTTCGAGCAGTCTTGCTTTGAGGACGCCGAGATCGCTTGGGTTGTGGAAGAGTATTGTTCCGAGTATTGAATTTAGTATCTCTTTTGCGCCTGTTCTGTCGCCGATCTTTACTTTGCCGATAAGCTCACGTTCACTTTCGAGCGGATACTGCCATTCGGCGGCTATTTTTTTTCTTTCCTGGATGAACTGACCTATCTGTGACTGCAGGTTTGATCGGTATTGTCGCCATCTTATAACTCTTGAATCAAATCCGCCAATCTCGTAAAGCAGATCGAACAGAAACTCAGCAGCTTGATGGATTTTCCTGCCTGGGATTATGGGTAGTTTGCGTAAAGAGGCGACGAGTTTTTTTTTGTCAATTCGAATGCTCTTTACTCGTTTGCTGATATCTTCAATTAACAGATCGGTTACCGGCTCCCAGAGACATTTACCGAAAAACATTGCGCCGAGTGGCTTGTCTTTGTCCATCACAGGTACGCAGACCAGCACGATGCCGGCATGGCAAATTGAGGTATAAGCCTGTCCGGTATCTATGGCGGTGTTGTAGCTGATTCGTCTGTCTTTTTTGCATCTTCTGAGTCCTGTCGCGGAGCTTCGAATGATCTGGCAAAATTTTGGGTGACAATCACTGCTGCAGATCTGTTGGATGTCGGTGCATCTGGTGTCTGTTGTTTCCAGACCGAGTTGAAAGTGTTTGCGGAAAACGGATTCAAGTTTTTTGAATTTGTCGTTTTCGAACAAGTTTTTTAATTTTGCCTGTTTAGTCATTAATTTAGTGCCTTAAAAGTTACACAATTGAAGCTGCGGCTGTTTTAGCAAGATAATGTTATTATACCAGATAGCAAGATAAGAACAAAATAAAAAATCATGGCCGTTTTGGTTTTGTGTTGTTTTAGGGTTGCAAGGGGGTGTTTAAAAGGCTAAAATCGACGTGAAACGCAATTTTGAAAGGACTATATTATGGAAACAGCGAAAGAAATTAAAGGTAAAGTTATGAAAGTCGAAGCAGATCTTACATATAAGATAGCTGATATTTCGCTGGCGCAGTGGGGTCGGACGGAAATGGAACTGGCTGAAAATGAAATGCCGGGGCTGATGGCGGTTCGTAAAAAATATGGTGACGAAAAGCCCCTTAATGGTTTTAAGATCATGGGCAGTTTGCATATGACTATCCAGACGGCGATGCTGATCGAGACTCTGGAGGTCCTTGGAGCTGATATTAGATGGGCCTCGTGTAATATTTTTTCGACTCAGGACCATGCTGCAGCAACGATCGCCAAGGCTGGCAGGACGCCTGTGTTCGCGTGGAAAGGTGAGACGCTGGAAGAATATTGGTGGTGTACCGAGCAGGCACTGACCTGGCCGGATGGTTCCGGGCCTGATATGATAGTCGATGACGGCGGTGACGCGACACTGTTTGTGGTTCATGGCCGTAAAGTGGAAAAGGACCCGTCGCTTCTGGATGAGCCTACAGATAATCATGAAATGAAGATAATAATAGATAGGCTAAGAGACTCTCTGGCAGACAGCAGTGATCGGTGGACAAAAGTCTCGGCTAATATTCGCGGTGTTTCCGAAGAGACGACGACCGGCGTGCATCGGCTTTATCAGATGGCAGAAGCTGGCGAACTGCCCTTCCCAGCAGTCAATGTGAATGACTCGGTGACTAAATCGAAGTTCGATAATCTTTACGGCTGTCGCGAATCGCTCGCTGACGGTATCAAGCGGGCGACCGATATTATGATCGCGGGTAAGATCGTAGTGATCTGCGGATATGGCGATGTCGGTAAAGGGTGTGCCCATTCGATGAAGGGACTCGGGGCCAGAGTTATGGTTACTGAGATCGATCCTATCTGCGCATTGCAGGCAGTGATGGAAGGCTACGAAGTAACCACAATGGAAGACGCCGCACCAGCAGGCGATATATTCGTTACGACGACCGGCAACTGTGATGTTATTACCGGTGCGCACATGGAGCAGATGAAGAACGAAGCGATCGTTTGCAATATCGGTCACTTCGATAGTGAGATCGATACGAATTATCTGCTTACAACTAAGGAGTGCAAAAAAGAGACTATCAAGCCGCAGGTCGATAAGTGGACGCTTAAATCTGGCAGATCGATCATTCTATTAGCTGAGGGTCGGCTGGTGAACTTGGGTTGCGCTACCGGACATCCGAGCTTTGTGATGAGTAATAGCTTTACAAATCAATGCCTCGCCCAGATAATGCTTGCCAAAGAGGATTTGGAGCATAAGGTCTATACACTTCCGAAGAAACTCGACGAGGAAGTAGCCCAGATGCACCTCGGCCGCCTGGGCGCCAAACTTACAAAGCTGACAAAAGAACAAGCCGATTACCTTGGCCTACCAATAGATGGCCCATTTAAACCGGAATACTACAGATACTAAAGACAAGCCCCCAATGTAAAATTGGGGGATAATCCCGTCATTCCTGCGAAGGCAGGAATCTATTTTTTAACCACGAATACCCAGAGCGATTCCCGGCAGGATAAACCTGCCGGCTAACTATTTTTGTTGATTATGTTTCTCAACATATCTTATTTTATTTCGCAATTCCGCCTCGTTAAAACAATACCTCTTGTCAAAACCCCTTGTCCACAATTTTGAATTAACACCTGCTTTGTTAAGTGCGATTCTCGCCGCATTTTTATATTGACTAACAGCCATCCCTATCGGCTTTTTCGTGTTTTCAAGAATTAAATGCACATGATTTGAACATACGGCAACCGAATGTAATGTTTGGCCGATACCATTCGCTTTTTCCATGATCGAATCTTTTGCGACCTGCTGTTGTTTGTTAGATAATTTAAACTCACTAGATTTCATCATCTCCTTACATTTTTCGTGCAGGAATTTATCTTCATTTAAGATTTTCCCGTGTTTTACATACCCTCTTTTGTCACCCTGCAGCCAAGACCCATAAGTAGTCCACGTTATCATATATGCAATCACCCTACCCATTATTCATCCTCTTTCACCATCCAAACAACAGTTAGTTAGCCCACAGGTTTATCCTGTGGGGGTTTTTAATAGTTAGCCCACAGGTTTACCCTGTGGGGGTTTTTAAT
>JBHPGW010000136.1:0-3318 GCA_042569785.1 Planctomycetota bacterium
GAGTAGGCTATTCAAAATCTGCTGGTGCTGCATCACAAACACAAAAGACCCTTACAATTGTAATAAAGTTTGACGAAAACAATAAAGTAAAAACACTCTCATATCATTCAAGTAAATTTTAGGAGAAAAAACTAATGAGAATTTTAGCAATACTTTTTTGTTCAGGCCTTATATTCTCTTCGGGTTGTGGTGCTGTCGATGCTACAGCAGGAGCAGTAGGCGGCATATTTAAGGAAAAGAAAATCGCTAGGACTCAACTTGAGATACGCCAAATGCAAACACGTGAATTTGAAGCGAAAAACACAAAAGAGACATTAAAAGCCATGCTTAATGTTTTGCAGGATGACAACTTTATTATTGAGCAGGTAAATGCCGATATGGGGTTTTTTAATGCAAGAAAGACTTTGGATACAGAAGATACTCTCGCTAAAGTCTGGGGAACATTCTGGTGGGGACCCAATGCGCAATGGATAGAAAATTCTGTAGTTGACTGTACTGCTAACGTTACTGAACATGGCGAAAAAGTCAGAGTACGCGCTAATTTTCAAATTAAACAAATGAATAATAAAGGTGGTGTCGAAAAAGTTAATACAATTGACGACCCAAAGTTTTATCAAGAATTTTTCTCTAAAGTCGACAAGGGAATCTTCCTAGAAAAAGAAAAAATTTAGGATTACAATACAATGAAAACCTTAGCAATATTTTTTTGTTCAGGCGTTATATTATGTTCAGGCTGTGGAACTGACTCAATCCCAGGGATGGTGCTTAGTGAAAAAGACAAACAAAAAACCCAACTTGAAACTCGAGAGATGCAAACCAGGACATACCAAACACAAGATAAAAAACTGGTAATGAAAGCGATGCTAAATGTACTCCAAGATGATGATTATATTATTGAACAGGTGAACTTAGATTTGGGCTTTTTTAATGCTCAAAAGGAGCTTAATGCAGAACGTGGGAAAGCACATGCAATCTACAAAAACCAGATTATTGATGTTACTGCAAACATTTCAGAATACGGAGAAGAGACGCGAGTGAGAGTCAATTTCCGAGTCAAAGTAATGAACGGCATTGGAGTCGTTGTCATTGTCAGGCAAGTTGACGACCCTGAATATTACCAAAAGTTTTTCTCTAAGGTTGACAAAGGAATCTTCATAGAAAAAGAAAAGATTTAGGCCTTGCGTCTACCTTTGTACTTTTCGGCCTCGGTGCGGTGCTTTTGAGAAAAAACCGGCAAAAATAGGTTTTTTTAATTGATTAAAGGCTTGGATGTTCTATAATTATCTTGCTTTTGACAGGCTTCTTAATACTCGAAAATGTAAGAAAAACGCTGTTTTTCGCCATTTAAAGAGGTTCAGTAAAAATTTTTTGAAATTCTAAGAATTTAGACTTGAACAAATGACGATTATTTCCGATACTATAGATACATCTCTGGTAGTTTAACTATCAGGCCCCAGGCTTCTTCGGACGTCTGGGTTTTCTTATATATAGGGAGCATGGATGGCTCGTTATTGCTTTTACATAGATGGTTTCAATGTTTATCATGCACTTAATGATGACAGTCTTTCCGGACACAATAAGCCCCACAAACCAATTTATAAATACCGCAAATATAAATGGCTAAACTACCGCAAGCTCGCTCTCAACGTTATCGGCCCGCAGGATACTATCGCTGAAATTTACTATTTTACCGCTTATGCCAAATGGAGACCTTCTTCATACAATCACCACAAAAATTACGTCAAGGCCCTTCGCTCTGAGAACATCAAAATTGTTCGTGGCCGTTTTATGAAGAAATACATGTTATGCCATAATTGTAAGACACTTTTTCTAACGCCATCCGGCACTTTTCCCAAGCCTCAATTTCTACCCGTTTTCTCCGCCTTCTCTATCCTAAATAAAAATCTAAAAATTCAATCTTCAATAATACCCAAAACTCCCCATCCCGTCAAAGTTTTTTCTCCTATGTTTTTATCCGGTTAATCCCGTCTCTTTTTTCTCTGTGACCTCTGTGGCTAACCAAAGCTTTCGATTTTCTCTTTGCATATCCTTTCTGTTACTTCGTGCAGTTTTTTGACGCAGGGACTTAACTGCTCTAACTGCTGCTTTGTTATTTTGTAGTGCATATCGTAGCGGGCGCCTATGTAGGCGTAGTCTAACAATTCAAACAACTCCTTTTCCTTGTCGGTCTCTCTTGGCAATATTCCCTTTAATTCGGGGCAGTAGTCGATGGCTAAGTCGCCTAATATGTCCAGATGATGTTCCTGTGGACACTCGCCGCCGAAGATCAATAAGACAACCTTGGATGCGAACTCAACGGCTTGGTGAAGTTGAAAGGCTGCATTTTTGTATTGTTGCTTTTTAAAGCCTTCCTCAAAACGTTCATAAAACTCTTTTGCACTTAGGAAAACCTCATCGAGGGTCTCTTGTGCGATTTGTTTTGTTTCGGCGGGGTTCAGTTGTTTTCTGTCGCTTAGTTCGACTTCGCCGGAGTCGTAGAGGATTATGCCTTGCTCGCATATTTCGGTGAAGAAGTATTGGCCTTGCCTTAGTTTGTAGTTTACGAACTCGACGTCACGGGGGATGATGCGGACTATCGCGGTCAGGTCGGTTTTGGCAAGTTCGGCTTTGACCTTGTCCCAAAGGGCTGTGTCTCTGGCGGTGTAGCCGAAGCGGGTAACGACGGCTATGTCATAATCGCTCTTTTTGCGGATGGTCAGTCGGCCCCTGCCCTGTACGTGCGGGCCATCGACCCAGTCACCTCGTGCGTAGGAGCCGAACAGGAATATCATTTCAGCCTGCGGTACGATGTCGTTTATCTTTTCAGTAACGAGCATCAACTCAGCCTGCTTTTTTTTCGGCAGATGTGCTAAAGACTTCTTCATGCCGGATATTATGCCCAATTATTAACCGATAGTAAAGATAAAACTAAAAGTAAAAAATCCCCATTTTTAACCCAAAAACAAATATCAGCCTATATTAACATCCACCAAAATCCGTGAAATCCGCGAAATCCGTGGTTAATTTTTCTTTGTTTTTTATTCGTGTCCATTCGTGAAAATTCGTGGTTAATCTTTTTTTCTCTGTCGGATTTAAGGTGTCAGGATTTAAGGTGTCAGGTACCTTTTTACGAGTGATCTTTCTGCTTCTTATTTCCCTGCATTCTGAACGCTTGACTATTTACGTACCTTCCATATCCACATAACATCAAACGCGCAGGTATGCGCGCAAAAATGCCAAAAAACGCTCTTTTCCAGCACTTTTCTGCAAAAAACCGTCCACTTTTTGCGCTTTTTTGTAAATTTTTGCGCGCTTTTG
>JBHPGW010000137.1:0-3292 GCA_042569785.1 Planctomycetota bacterium
TTGCAAACGCCAGAAGTTGGGCGTTGAAAGCCTTCTGTATGTCCCAAATACCTGAGTTTTATCGCCACGGCAAATGCGGTTAAATATTGCAATGCTAAGCCGGTTTTTGTGGATGTTGATCGTGATTATTGGTGCATGGATCCTTCGAAAATAGAGGAGTCGATAACGCCAAGGACCAAAGCGATAATTCCGGTCCACCTGCTCATATCTTCTTTCACCATCAACTCTACAAGTTCGTGGAATTTCACCGTAGGTTCCCAGTTCAAAATCTTCTTAGCCTTTGAGTAATCACCTTTGAGGTAATTGACATCCAAAGGCCTCAAGTATTTTTTGTCGGTCTTAACATATTTCTCCCAATCCAAACCAACGGTTTCGAATGCCTTTTCTGCAAATTCCCTTACAGAATGGGTTTCATTTGTTGCTATCACATAATCATCAGGCTCTTTTTGTTGGAGTATCAACCACATTGATTCAACATAGTCGGGGGAGTATCCCCAATCTCTTTTTGCATCTAGATTGCCGAGGTGTAGCTCCTTTTCTATTCCAAGATAAATCTTTGCAACCGTATTGGATATTTTTCGTGTTACAAATTCCAATCCTCTTAAAGGAGATTCGTGGTTAAATAAGATCCCACTAGATGCGAAAATACCATAAGCATCGCGATAAATCTTTGTCATCCAATGTCCATATAGCTTTGCTGCTGCATAAGGACTCGATGGACGAAATTCTGAACTCTCTGACAAGCCGATCGAATGACCATCTCCATACAATTCGCTCGTTGAAGCCTGGTAAAGCTTTATCTTCGGATTGATCTGGCGAACAGCTTCAAGGACCCTTGGCACACCAAGGCCTGTCACCTCCCCAGTTCCGATAGGCTGTTCAAACGATGCACCGACAAAACTTTGTGCCGCCAGATGGTACACCTCTTCAGGATCGGAAACCTTCACCGCTTCTATCACCGAACCGGCATCTACTAACTCTACTGGTATCAGAGATATTTTTTCGAAAACTCCCATATATTGCAAACGCCAGAAGTTGGGCGTTGAAAGCCTTCTGTATGTCCCAAATACCTGATACCCTTTACTCAAAAGAAATTTTGCAAGATAAGCTCCATCCTGCCCGGTTATTCCGGTTATCAACGCTCTTTTGCTATCCATTTTTTTTACCATATTTTAAATACCCTCTATCCATCTTTCATGCCAAAGCACAAAGTTCAATATATACCACAGCTTACCGCTTTCACGTCTGCTAAGCAGTCCACCAATATAATCCTTATCGAAAAAGTCCGTCCTATTGATAAAACCCGTGATCTTCTCATGAGAATAACTGCCCAGCTTTTCAAAAAACAGTTCCTGAAGAGGCACGCCAAATCCCTGTTTTTTCCGATGGATCAATTCATCTGGTATAAGCCCTGTCACTGCTTTTTTCAAAATGTGCTTAAGATTGCCATGCTTGATCTTTGTTGACTGTGGTATAGACATCGACAACTCCACAAACTTATGATCGAGAAACGGAACCCTTGCCTCCAAAGAAGTCGCCATACTCATTTTATCTACACGCATAAGAAGCAGTTCCGGAAGCCGAAAATTCAGATCAACATAACTCATCCAATTAAGAGCACTCGGCTCCCACGCCTTCTCTTTAAAACGTTTCTCGATAGGCTTCAATACTTCAAAAGAACTATAGCCATTAAACTTATTTCGTAATCTTGAACAAAGCAGTTTTTTCTTTTCCCATTCTGTAAAAGATTCTGCCCCTCCCCAAAACAACGGCTCTCCACATACCCCCCGACGCAATCGCTCATAAGGAAAGGCATTTGCTTTATTCATCAGCTTTAGCGTACCAAGCCCCAAGCGACTCAAGGCCCCAGCAAATGGAAGTTCGCTAAGCCTCTGCAATCTCAATATCCTCATCCACCCGGGATAACCACAAAACAACTCATCGCTTCCTTCGCCAACCTGACAAACCACAACACCATTATCTCTTGCTAATTTGGAAACGTAATACACCGGCAGACATACCGGGTCACTGATGGGCTCATCCTGATAGAAAGCAAGCTCAGGTAAAAAATCGATCAGCTCATCGGTAGTCAGCTCTTTTTCATAATGATCAGCTCCGACAAGATTAGCCATTATCTGCGCATATTTAAATTCATTTTGATAAGACTCATAGTTACCTTTGTAGCCAATAGAAAAAGTCTTTATCGGATCGCTTTGCGTTTCTGAAAAAAGAGCTGCGTTCGCACTCGAATCGATTCCGCCTGATAGAAAAACTCCCACCGGGACATCGCTCATCTTACGACAGGAAACCGACGCTTTCAACTCCTCTAAGAGTCGAGAAGATATTTCCTCTTCCGAAAGCCCTGACAATGGTTTCGTATGGTCAAGAACATCCCAATAACGACCTGTTTCAGCCTCGCCGTTTCTCGTAACTCTAAGATAACTGCCGAACGGCAGCTTCCTTATCCCCTTAAATAATGTAAGAGGTGCCGGAGACGTCATAAAAGACAAATAGTGATAAAACGCTTCCTCATCGACTTCTCTGGGGATTTCTTTATGAGTCAGTATAGCTTTAATCTCGGAAGCAAAAATAAACTGACCCTTACGAAACGTATAATACAACGGCTTAATACCTATCCGATCCCGAAAAAGCAAAAGCTCTTTTTTTATATCATCCCATATTGCAAACGCGAACATGCCCCTGAACTTATGGACGCAATCTTTACCCCATTGTTCATACGCATGAATTATAACCTCCGTATCACTATGGTCGGTAGAAAAGCGATGGCCCTGGCTTTCTAACTCCGCACGGATCTCAATATGATTATATATCTCGCCATTGAATACTATCCAAATTCTCCCGTCTTCGTTGCACATAGGCTGGTTAGCCGATTCCGAAAGGTCCACTATAGAAAGACGCCTATGCCCCAAACCCACACTGCGATCCGGCGAGATCCACATACCTGCCCCGTCAGGCCCTCGATGAAACATCGAATCACGCATTGTTGCTAATACTTCTTCTTCAACTTTGCCGCGATTCTCGTAGTTAAATATTCCAGCTATCCCGCACATAAAAACTTCCTACACATTGTCGTTAAAAATTTGTCTTTCAACCTCAAAACTCATCTCTGTCGCCTGAACCAACTGCCAAAGTGCAATAGGATAACCATCTCCCTCTTTAATACTCTTGGCAAAAACTGATAATTCTTCCTGAAGTCCCTTTTGCTGTATTCTGGTATCTATGCTTTTTATCTTTGTTCCAAAAAAAGTCGTCTTTTTAAAATCATCCAGAG
>JBHPGW010000138.1:0-3281 GCA_042569785.1 Planctomycetota bacterium
AAAATTTGATTCAATATCATTATACCGATCTCAGGATGGCCTACATATTATCTTCTGTGTCAGGATCGAAATCCGCAGGGTCAACTGTCTGCCTGGTCATCCTGTTAAAAATATCATATTCGAAGGTGGTTTGTTTTTCAAGAGTGCGTTCATACCATGTATCATTTGCATTTACTAGCACATTCCACGGCCTTGGATATAATTTACTAGCATAGTCGAAGTAACCTATTAATTCGTCATAAGATTCTGGATCAATAGAATATATTTTTTCGTAAATTTTATTGCCCGCACCGTCATAACCGTATTCTTTGTGTAGATCGTACTCTAATGCTAAGATCGGCTTCTGCCGAGAGCCAAAACGTTCGTGGATAACACGATCCATTGAGTCATATAAAAACTCCCGTCGACTTATGCAGGTACCATTTTGCTTATCTGGATATACTAGACCTGGCCATGTGTACACTGTTCCATACTCTATAAAAATTGGCTGTCCGTCATTTTGTACCCTTGAGTGCATTGGATATGAATATTTCCCATCTTCCAGATAAACCATCCCACCTGTCTCTTGGCCCATGAAAGTCCATTTCCAGACCGAACCTCCAAAGGGGAGAGTGGTCTTCTGAGCCTTGCCATAACGGTCGTACTCGCCAAAACCGATTCGACTAACATAACCATTGTCAGCAGGAGCTGGTTCATTCGGATAATCAACTAAATTATCGTTATCGAATGAATCTGAAGACATCACATTAGTACCTTCATACAAGTTGGTATAAGTTATATTGCCATATACATTATAGAAGTTTCTTTCGACTTTATTGAGATAGTTTGCTTTGAGCAGGCATTTGCCAAACTCATCGTAATTATATCTTTTCTGTGGATCCCCTGTCGGTTCGTCACCAGCATCGAGAGTGGCACCGTTCCATTCCTTTATGACAAAGCCATCCGCGTTACGCTCATAAAAATCAATATTGCCCACAGGATTCGTTTTGCTGATAACCTGTCCGCCTGCATTGTAGGTGAAATATGTTTTGGCCCAGGTGTCCGGCGCGCCTTCTTCTATGAGCTTATGTTCTTCGACAAGATACTTGTCGTCATCCTCAAATGGCTCATCGCCTACGGTTCCATCCACATTGCCGTATTTGTACAGTTTTTCAACTTTTTGGCCGGTCTTGGTTACACTACCACCATCTTCATAACACAAGCCCTGCCAGGTGGTTTCCCCGGTCTTGAAATTGTATTCCGGATGATAATCAAATTCATTCAGGACAAAATTGACTGAATCGAAATAATTTCTTTGTTCTGTTACATTTCCGTTGGCATCATAAGTTAGTTCGATCAAATGATCTTCCCTGTCGTAGACGCCATCTCCATCGTCATCGAAATCTTCAATTATTGAGGTCGGCTTCAATGGGAAATTGGCATCGTTATTCGGGTCGCTATTGTGCAGGAACTCGACAACATTGGAATAAGTGTCGCTGTCCAGGTCTGTTTCACCATCACTGGCATTGAGTGGATCAAGACCGTATTGTACCTCCCAGCCATCTGTGATACTATCATCATCACAATCACTATCTAATGGATTGGTGTTGTTATTATATTCACCAAGATTTGTCAGGTCATCACTATCGCTATCATTTCCTGCGTCACTGGCGTTAGTTGGATCGAAACCATAAGAAACCTCCCAGTCATCATCTATGCCGTCACCATCGGTATCACAGCCATATTCATAGGCACCCATATCGACATAGTTGGGGTCTCCTGTGCCGGTATTATTGACGTCATCGATATCAACGTAGATGCGATCAAGTATATCCGCTGATAGAGCATTATCGCCATCAGCAGCATCGACGCAGGAACCATCGGTAGTAATTCGCAGGCCATCGTCGTATGTCATAAAGATATTATCACTGCCATCAGGATCACTTGAATCTGCAAAACATGGGTCACTATCAATATTACCGCCACCATCTGTGCCAAAGTTCGGGTCCCAGCTGCCGCTGCCGCCTGAGCCTTCTATACAGGAATAACTAATGTAAGAATCCGCAGTGGAATAATTGTATATCTCATCTGAAACACCATTAACATCATCGTCCCAGAAAATACAGTTAATCAAAATCGGCAAGGCTCCGGTATTATTATACATTGCTCCACCATAGGTACTTGCCGAGTTATCATAGAATGTGCAATTAGCCAGGACAGGTTCGGACTGGCTAACATACATCCCTCCACCATATGTTCCGCTGTTTTGGGCAATAACACAGTTAGTCAATATCAAATCAACGAAGCTATATAAACCGCCACCGTGTATGCCACTGTTTCCGGTAAAAACACAGTTAGTCAATAACAAATCACCAGCACCAATAGGACTGCCATTGGATAAACCACCGCCAGTGTAGTCAGACGTATTCTCACTGAAGATACTATCGGTTACCGTCAGATCACCACCGTTAAACAAACCTCCACCTGCGATAAGAGTATGGTTTTCAGTAATAGTGCAGTTGGCTATTGTTAAGCCATCTGAACTGTTATAAATACCGCCTCCGAAATGGTTGTTATCTGAACCATCTGCACAGCCTTTGGTAACTGTAAGGCCATCAAGAACCGCACTGGCAGCTCCTACCACGACGTGATAGCTGTTGTCATTTATGTCACCGGGTATGTTTATATCACCACTTAGAGTAACCGGATATGTGTCCCAGTCCCTACTATATCGGCTGGTCTCTGTACCTGCAAAACCGCCATAAACAGCCAGGCCTGAAGTTAAACTAAAGGAAATAGTCCGGTCATTGCCATCTGTAGGCTTATAAGTCCCCTGAGCTACCCATATCTCATGGCCATAATTAGCATCAGAGATAGCATCCTGCAGATCTGTAAATGCGTTTGTCCATGAAAGGCCGTTATCACTTCCGGCAGCATCGACATCAACAAACCAGATCATCGGTGACTCGTATGCCCCCATATCGACGTAATTGGGCTCTCCTGTACCGGTATTACTGATACCATCAACATCAACTCTCGATCTGCCGACTATATCAGTTGAAGGTGCACTATTACCATTGCCGGCATCGACACAGGGGCTGGAAGACCCGATTATCTCAAGGGCCAGGCCGTCATCAAACGTACCTAAAACACCATCTGAGCCGTATGGGGCATTAACATTTATAAAATAAGGGTCACTATCGATATTACCACCATCATCTGTGCCGAAACTCGAATCCCAGCTGATTGATCAGCGACAATTATTCTTACCTTCCGGCGACAATTAAAAGTTCCGGATAAGT
>JBHPGW010000139.1:0-3277 GCA_042569785.1 Planctomycetota bacterium
ATGAGCCTTCATTGTAAACGGTAGTTGTGCTGCCACCGTCGACAAATCGACAGGCCGGCCCGAGGAAGTAGTCGTATATCATATCGTCAATGGCATTGCGCTGAGCCTCGGAAGCTGAGCCGTAAAAAGCTATACCCGGAGCATTGGGATAATTTTCCCTGATATAGTTAAACTGCTGCTCCATTTCTTTTACGGTTGATGCATAAGTATCACCCCATGCGATACATGGTAAAGCATTATCTTCGAGGCCTGCAGTTACAGCGTCTTCATACCTGGAGAACTTGTTGGCATAGAATCGCCAATCCACTGCATAGCTTTCTATCATGGCGACATTAGCGTCGGCCAATCCGTCTGCCTGATCACTCGGACTTGTCGGAACCGAAACTGAATAAGCGGCAATGAATATATTAGCATCATTTGCACGCACTGTACTAAGCGCACGGCCCATGAGATCATCAAGTGCGCCGCCGCCGCCGAATTCATCGATCATTATCCCCTTGCTCCTGTCCGGGTAGAGCGTGTCAGATTCCCAGTATGCAACATAGTTCGGCTCATCCTGCGGACCGGACCATGCTTGTCCGTACATGTACGCAAGCGGGAAGGTTCCTCGCCTTAGACGGTACAGGCTGTTCGAAGGGCTGTCGATCAGGAAATAACTCGATACCCACTTAGCGTCTCTGTCCGAGCCCCAGAAATTAAAGTGGGTGAATTGATTGGGGACAAAGACGGTCACTTCGTCAGAATTTACATCGCCTACCTGCGCGAAGAGTTTGTGCTCACCAGTTATCCCCGGCGTCCAGTCCACATAAACCGGCGGGGTCTGGTTGTGCGTCCCGATCGAAAAGCTTGAACCGTTAGGGTCCGTCCGGTAGAACGTTACATCATTGGCGTCGTCAGGCAGATAGAAACTGTCAACCTCAAGTCTTATCGCCTTGCTTATTTCCGGAAGCAGATCCGGTGCCGCCATAACGATCTCAGGAGCAGCTATAGCAAATCGAACTTCACTGAGAGAATAGAACCAGTTATCGCCGTGGTTGCCGTTGGTGTTCTTTGCCGTTATTACAACATACTGGGCAGTTGCACCATCAAAATCAAGTTCGTCACCGTGCCTCATATCGTCGGCAGCGTCACCTTTGACAAATTCAAATTCGCCAAGAGTCGTCCAATCGTTGGGGTCAGAAGAATCCGTGGTAGCATATTCTACGGTGACATTTCTCAGACCTCGACCTACCGCGGCGTCTGTTTCGTTGTTGTTCCAAACCCACGCTCTGCCAAGATTATAGTCCTGGTCGAATGCAAATTTGATCCATGAGGCTCCTGTAACGGTTCCCGGGTTTGGATTGCCGGAACCGCCGCCGCCTGAGGTGCTCATCCACATATTGCTATAAGTGGTGTCATGGAGATCGCCGGTAAGACCTGACAGATCGCATGTATAGTTCGGCTCCATCTCTGCGCTATTACTCGAGGCCGTAGCCGTTACATCGCTGTCGTCGATCCAGGCAGCGTTTGTGCTGGCTGCTAACAGCAGCACAATTGTTAAATAAATTAATTTCTTACACATCTTACTTATCCTTTCAAAGATATTGTTAAACAACTACTAAATTTTTGATCCGCTACTACATTTCACAGATCGCGCGTACATTTTCCGCCTGTTGTGGTTTTTCACCTCCTTTTCAAGAGGCGGCTTCTAAGGAAACAGATATGCACACTCCATGTGTGTCTTATGTTCCACCCATTGCAATCCATCAATGCGTGCCAATACCATCAATGTATAACGTGGCTGGAAAAATTCAATTAAACGTTTAGTAAAAGTTTGTAAACGCTGTGTTGGAGATAGAAAACAAGCGTGGCGGTTTTTTGGGCCGCCACGCTTTGACTAACTTTATGTCAGGTGTAACTTGTCTGTTTTTTTAACCAATTTACTCAAGACCGATATTGTCAATGAGTATGTTGCCGTTCAATGCATTGAAAAAGACATTGTCGATAGCATCGGTATATTCCATAGTAACAGTGTCAGACCAGCTATTAAACGCACTGCCGGTCGGTGCAAAACGAGCACGTACAGTCGAAGCGGAATAGTCAAACTCCATCTCAAACGTATACCAGATGTCAAGGTAGTCGTTTGGATCGGTGAGTTTACCTGGAAGGTCTACCTCGGTGAGATTGTAATCCGAGTCTCGAGCTGCTACTGACATGTCCAAAGTAGCACCTTCACGTCGAAAGACCAGCCAGTTCTCGCCGTTACCGGCAGAACCAAAAAACGGAAAGACACGTGCACAACCGTTGGTGTAATCGCCTTCGTCCATCAAGGTATCAAAGGTAAGGGTCTTTGTCCCTGAAGCGGCTGCCGAACCATACCATCTTACCTGCGCATTGTCATTATCATTGCTTATCGAACGCAGACATCGATCGCTGTCTGGGCCATTGCCGTCCTCGATATGGGCTTCGTTAACATTTGCAACAATAGCCCATCCTTCGCCGCCTTCGGTTGGATTCCAATTGGTTGTGACGTCATATCTCTCGAAGTCATCTGGGTTGGCAACCACAGGTACGTCAACAAGACTTATATTATCAATAAGTATGTTGCCGTTCAATGCATTGAAAAAGACTGAGCTAATAGCATCATTGGCTTCCATAACAACCGTACTACTCCAGTCGTTAAGCGTTCCACCGGCCGTTCCAAAACGTCCACGGACCGTTTGATCGGTATAGTTAAATTCCATTTGGAACGTATACCATATATCAAGGTAGTCATTCGGATCGGTGAGTTCACCTGGAAGGTTTACCTCGGTGAGATCAAGACCCGAGGTTCGAGCTGCTATTAGCATCTCCGTACTACTAGAATTGTGTTTAAACACCAGCCAGTTCTCGCCGTTACCGACAGAACCAAAAAACGGATAGACACGTGCATCACCGTTGGTGTAATCGCCTTCGTCCATCAAGGTATCAAACGAAAGTACCTTTACCCCTGACGCGGCTGCCGAACCATACCATCTTACCTTCGCATTGGAAGTATCATCGGCTATCGAACGCAGACATTTACTGCTGTCGACGCCATTGGCCGGCTCAATATGTGCCTCGTTAACATCTGAGACAATGGCCCATCCTTCGCCGCCTTCGGTAGGATTCCAATCTGTTGTTCTGCCGTATCTCTCAAAGTCATCTGGATTCTCGACGCCAGGTGGATAACTTCCGATCCCTGTGATAAAATGCCAGATGTTGCCGGTCCTGGTGGTCGAGCCGTCATTCTGGTCGACACGCCAGTAGTAGTCGGTAT
>JBHPGW010000140.1:0-3253 GCA_042569785.1 Planctomycetota bacterium
CTGGTTTAAGAGTTGGCAAAAGGATATGTTTAACATATGCCTGAAAAACTTCTTTCGCTACAGCTTGGATACTACATTTTACGGTCGAGGAAAAAAACTCTCTAACTTCTTGTAATGTCGCGTCAGGATGATTGCTGAGATATTTATCAAGAGCATCCAAATCTTTCCCGCAAAAAGCTGGTTTGCGTCCTCCGCCATGGCCTCGTGGAGATATAGTTCCTTGCTGTTTTCTCTGTTGCTTAAGTTTGTATATCCAGCGAGTAGAAACCTTAAACTGGCGAGCAACATGCCTTATAGTATTTTGGCCTGAATCACAAGCCGCCAATACTCTTTCCCGTAAGTCTATCGAATATGCTTTCATGCAGAGTATATCGGATATGTGAATACGCAAACTTGAATTGCTCTAACGCGGGATTAGAGCATTTTAATATTTTCTGTTCGCATTTAGGCCGTCGTGAGGACAAGGCTGGCAAGGAAGAAAACGCAACTCTACTTATTGTAGGGTGAGTATTTCTGATGCCGACAGCCGAAGCCGCAACAGGCACAAAGCGAACACGAAAAATTAAAATGCTCTAACACTGACTTATTTTAATGAGAAAACCGGTTTTACAGTGACAAGTTTCGCTGTAGTATCAGTGTGTGGGATGACTTTTGCTGACGACGTACACAATTTGGTATCGGTACCTATCAGATAAAAATAACAAGCAACATCACATGCGCACAGACAGATATCGCCTCTGACCAATGGCTGACTGAAGGATTCTAACAGCTACGTCTTTTGAGTTTTTACTGGGCAGTTTTGCGAGCGTGGCGTTTTCTGTCGGTTTCTTTGAGAAGCTGCTTACGGATTCGGATCGAATTGGGGCATATCTCTACAAGCTCATCGGCCTGGATATACTCCAGCGTCGCCTCAAGGCTCATCTTCCTGGGAGGGCGAACCTTGGCAGAGTCATCCTTACCCGAAGCGCGAACGTTTGTAAGCTGTTTTCCTTTCACTACGTTCACAGGAATATCCTTTTCCTTGCAGTGCTCACCGACAACCTGGCCGTCATAGACCTTTTCGCCAGGTTCGACAAAAAAGATGCCTCGGTCATACAAAGCGTCCAGCGCATAAGCTGTCACCTGGCCGGTAGTGGTCGCGATCATAACGCCTGCCTTTCGTTGAGGGATCGAGCCACGCATCGGCTCATATCGCTCGAACGTATGATGCATGATAGCTCTGCCCTGAGTAGCGTTCAACATCCTGGCGTTTAAGCCGAGCAGCCCTCGAGACGGTATCATAAATTCCATATGAACAAAATCATCGGTGCCACTCTTTGCGTCTATCTTCACTATCTCACTTCGCCTGTCACCGAGAAGACTCATTACAGCATTTTGACAGTCCATCGGACAATCCACCACGAGCAATTCTATCGGCTCATGACGTCTCTCATCGACAACACGCAGGATCACCTCTGGCTTACCGACACAGATTTCATAATCCTCACGCCGCATATTCTCCAGCAAAACACCAAGATGCATCAACCCTCTGCCGGAAACGTTGAACTCTTCACTACTTGCGCCGGAGTTAACCCGCAACGAGACATTAGAGCGAAGTTCCTTTTCAAGTCTATCGGATATCTGCTTAGTCGTTACATATTTACCATCCTGGCCTGCAAACGGGCCTTTATTGATACGAAAGGTCATCGTCATCGTCGGCTCATCAACAGTGATCGTCGCAAGAGGCGACGGATTCTCCGCACAGGCGATCGTGTTACCAATCTCGATCGGATCAAGCCCTGATATCGCGCAGATGTCACCAGCAGAGACACTATCAACCTGCTTGCGCCCAAGGCCATGAAACAGATGAATGTGCATTACCTTCTGCTGAGTATGCAATCCATCAGCGTCAATTACCGTTACCAGCTGACTTTCGCTTAGTTGTCCCGCAAAAACCCTGCCTATCGCAATTCGGCCAACGTAATCGGAATATTCCAGGTTCGTAACAAGCATTTGAACCGGAGCATCCGAGACGACTTCCGGGGCAGGGACATTTTTTATGATAGTATCAAATACCACTTTTAGATTATCGGTTTTTTTGTCAAGATCGTCACTGGCCCAGCCGTCTCTGGCCGAAGCGTAAATAAGCGGAAAATCAAGCGAATCGTCATCTGCTCCCAGACTGACAAGCAGATCGAACACTTCGTCAACAACGTCGTCAGGCCTGCTGTTATGACGGTCGATCTTGTTGATAACTACTATTGGTTTGAGCTTATGCTCGAGCGCTTTACCCAGCACAAATCTTGTCTGAGGCATAGGCCCTTCGAAAGCGTCAACCAAAAGCAGTACACCATCAGCCATTTTCAGAACGCGCTCCACCTCACCGCCGAAATCAGCGTGACCGGGCGTGTCGATTATATTAATCCTATATTCATCGTTGTCAGCGTTAGTATAATTAATCGCGCAGTTCTTACTGGAGATCGTGATACCTCGCTCCTGCTCCAACGGATTCGAGTCCATTATCAAACCGTGCTGACCGCCGGCCAACTTGTCGAGGTCTTCCTGGCGAAACATACCTGACTGATACAACAACTGATCGACCAACGTCGTCTTACCGTGATCGACATGAGCGATTATCGCTACATTACGAATATAATCTGAGTACATAACAATCTTCCAAAAAGGTAATTAATTCAAGGCTTGCTTTTATCCTTACAGTGAAAACCAATTAGTTTACAGTATTTCTCACTGATGTCAACACAAAACCCCTTGCCAAGAATAAAATCGGCATCTACAACTCGAACTCGGCGATGATTGGAGTATGGTCGCTGGGCCGGTCGGCTAATCGCGGGGCCTTGTCAATATAACATGCTCTGCTTTTGTCGGCCATACTCTTGGTAGCCATAATGTGATCCAGTCGCCACCCGAGATTGTGATTGACCGAACCTCGCAGCCGATAATCCCAGAACGTATACTGGTCAGGCTCGTCACAGTGCTTGCGAAAAATATCGATAAATCCCCAATCCATAACCTTTACAAACTCCCGCTGAACCTCATCGCAAAAACACACACTGCCCCACAACCCCTCAGGGTTATACACATCTTTAGACTCCGGTGCGATATTGAGATCGCCAACCCATACGATGCGATCGATCGCGGTAAAATGCTTCTCTAAAAAATCACGCAGCCTTTTGAACCAGTTCAGCTTATATCCGAACTGCTCAGATTCATGCGATTGGCCCTGCGGAACGTAACTGTTGACGATAACTACATC
>JBHPGW010000141.1:0-3206 GCA_042569785.1 Planctomycetota bacterium
ATTATTAGCGATAGTTTTGTTGACAGGCGTGACAGCAAAGGCAGAGAGTGCGGATACTGTTGCGGAACTTATTGGGCAGGCTCATAAGCACGACAATATGTACACGTTGGGGCCTGGGGCCAGTCAGCTCAAGGCGTTGGGTTATTATGAATCAGCGTTACAAGCAGAGCCGGATGAGAAACAACGTCTGCATATTCTATATAGAATGGGCCAGCTTTATGGCTCGTCATACGATCTATCGAAAGGTGAGAAGCCTGATTTTGGTAAGGCTATAGAGCTGTACAAGCAGATAATTGACTCATATTCGGCTGAGGAACCACTTGTTTATAAGGCGATGAGTTCGATCTGTGACCATTATACGACGATGCGGGAGTTTACGTCCGCAGTCGAATGGTCAAAAAAGGTTCTTGAATATGATACGGACCAACTGGCTGAGCAAATCGAGAACACAGAGCATGAAAAAGAAAAACGTTTTCTTGAAAAAACTCTCGATGACATTAAACGATATCAGGAAGTTGCCGTTGACCAGGTGGCGTATTCGGCAGGTTTTATACATCCGCTTTGGGCGGTAGGTGAGTTGAGGGGCTTGATCAAGAGGCATCCCGGCAGTTTTATCGCTGAACGGGCTCAGTTGCGTTTGCAGGAAAATGAGGCCAGGATGCCTGATCTGTGGTCACCGGAGGATAACCTGCCGATGCCTGGCAATTCGAGTTTGCAGGCTAATGTCTCTGCGTCAGCTGTACTTAGCAGAAATCAAAAGAATAAGGGTATCGGTGTACAGGCGGAAATTGTGCCGGAAGTTACCAAGCAATATGGCTTGGTTGATGCAAATATAACAGCAAAATCACAGGACGATAAACACATCGCGAAAGAGCCGAGAGCACCGCCTGTAAGTTACTTTAGAAAGTTTAATATCGTAACAGCAGGGCTGATCGTTTTGGTTCTTGCTGGGATTATAATTAAAATAAAAAAAACTATTTTTAAAGGAAATTGAAAATGAATACGTATAAGAAATTTATAATAGCTTTGATGATTCTAATTGGTTTTGGGTTTGCCTCTCCGGTGTTAGCAGTTACCTATTATGAGCACACAGCCATTACGACTCCTGATATAAACTCACATAGTGATAACGATACTGTCTACGCAGGTGGGGAATTTGTGTTGACCTGCATACCATCAACTGATATTGATAAATACTACGATTGTGGTGAATGGCACTATCCTTCTGACAACATCGTACACACCTGGTCAGGGCCTGGTAGTTTTAGTCCGACAACGGGGACAAGCACTTTGTGGACAGCACCGGTAGCAACAGGCGATGTGAACATCACGGTAACAGCAGATGATACTGGTAGCCCCAATTATTATGATTCGGCCAGTAAGAGTGATACAGTTACGCTGACGGTGACTAATATCATTTATGCGAAGACGGGTGCAACCGGTAAAAATGACGGCAGTTCGTGGGCCAACGCAGAAGCCGATCTCGGGTGGGCTCTTACTAACGCTGGGCATACCGGATTCAATGACAATGAAATATGGGTCGCTGAAGGAACATATACACCAGGAGGGGGACAGGTAGTCCGAGAAAGTATACGCGAAACGGTTTTTTGCCTTCAGGATCATATCGAGGTGTATGGTGGTTTTGCTGGTACGGAAACCAGCCGAGGCGAGCGCGATTATGTTAATAATGTAACAATCATGAGCGGTGACCATGGTGCACTTAACAGTTATCACGTTGTAGCCGGTGACGGTGACGCAAATACCGTACTCGATGGTTTTACGATTACAAAAGGTCTTGCAGATACTTATTTTATGAGCGAATATGACGTTTTTGGCGGCGGAATGTTCAACCTTAACTGTTCGCCTACGATCGCTAACTGCAACTTCATTGATAATGACGCGAATTTTGGTGGTGGACTTGCTGACTTCAATTCATCGCCAACAATAACAAATTGTATTTTCAGTGAAAATATCGCGGATTCTAACGGCAGTGGCGGTGGAATGTACAACTCTTACTCAAGCCCGGTAGTAACCGACTGTATTTTTATCAACAATGAAGCTAACACTGTTGGGGACTATAACGAAGGAGCTGATGGGCTATATCGTAGCGGCGGCGGAATGCTTAACTACTTTTCGACTCCGACAATAACCAACTGTGTCTTCAGTGAGAATTTTGCAGACGATTTTGGCGGTGCAATACAAAACTTAGACTCGAACTGCATCATAACAAGTTGTTTGTTTAGCAATAACTCCGCTGCAACTGGCGGAGCAATCGTCAACGAACGGTGTGCTCCAATAATTACCAACTGTACTATCGTAGATAATAATGCCGTTAAATGGGGCGGCGGAATGCAGAACTACGATGGTTCGGATACTATAATTACAAATTGTATCTTTTGGGGTAATCGCTATAGCGGTGGATCTGGCGGATCTGGAGGTCACCAGATAGACAACTTCGAAGCCTATGGCGAAACATGTGAGCCAAATGTCAGCTACTGCGACATAGAAGGCGGACTAAATAATTCCCCCGGATGCTCCGGTGACGATTCTATTGATGGCGGCGGCAATGTCGATGGTGATCCCAACTTTGTAGATGACACCAACCCTGATGGTAACGACAATACATGGATGACTTCTGATGATGGTTTTATGATTGGCGATAGTAACTGCATTGATTCGGCAAATGGCAATGTTGATCCAACTACAGATATACTTGGCAACGGTAGATATGACAATACTAATATAACTGACACCGGTATCGGTGACCCCGACTATGTTGATATGGGTGCTTATGAGAAGCAAAGCTCCTGAGGATTTTAAATCTTGATGTAAACAGAAAGGGACGGCTGATTTATTTTGGTCGTCCCTTTTTTTGTTGGCTCCTTCGTGTTCTTCTTAAATTTGCGGTAAGATTTTTTAAAAAAACTCTTGCAATTAGTACAGAATTGTCGATAATGCTGTTGGCGGAGAGAAATCCGCCAATAAATGAATCACTGAGATTCTAAACATCTCCAAGAAAACTGTGACTTCATAACCCAAAGGGTTATGAAAATTTAGCGAGAGGGTTTAGAAGGCTCGGTGCTCTCTGTTTCTGCAGAGAGCACCATTGCTTTGTATTGCACAAGGCAATGGCTGCTTATGTATTAGCTATCACTACTGTCCGGACGTTGTGAGTTTGGCGATGTGTAACGTCTTGCAAAATAACA
>JBHPGW010000142.1:0-3187 GCA_042569785.1 Planctomycetota bacterium
CTCGTTAAACTCCTTAGCCGAATTGACCGCGTCCTGGCCGGTCATCGAATCGCAGACGAGATATATCTGATGCGGCGTAGTCGCCTTGGCAACGTTAGCCACCTCGGTCATCATATCTTCATCGATATGCAGTCGGCCCGCGGTGTCGAGCACGATAACATCGTGACCGTTAGCCTTAGCGTGCTTGACCGCGTTCTTAGCAACCTTTACCGAGTCCTTACTATCCTCTGAGTAAACATCGATACCGAGCTGCTCACCGAGAATTTTCAATTGATCGATAGCTGCTGGCCGCTGAAGATCATCAGCAACGAGTAATGGCTTTTTATCTTTCGCGACCAAATATTTACCGAGCTTCGCCGCTGTGGTGGTCTTACCGCAACCCTGCAGACCAGCTAACATTATTATAGTAGGCCCAGGTGAGACGAAATATATCCGCGTATCCACCGGGCCCATTAGCTGGGTCAATTCGTCGTTGACGATCTTGGTCATCACCTGCCCGGGGTGCAGGCTCTTAATAACCTCAGCCCCGAGGGCTGCCTCTTTGACATCTTTACAGAACTTCTTTACCACATGGTAGTTAACGTCAGCTTCGAGGAGCGCCTTGCGCACCTGCCCCATAGCATCAGAGACGTTAGCCTCAGTGATCCTGCCCCGCCCGGAAAGCGAGCGAAACACCCCATTAAATTTTTCTGTTAGCGTATCAAACAAAGCAAAAAACCCAAATAAAACAGCTTTAAAGCCCTATAGGCCCATATAAATAGACAGTAAACGAAAAATTGTAAGCTATTACCACCCATTTTGCAAGAAGAAAAAAACACACGCAAATTTGACCTGCTCATAAGGGGTTTTCTACTTACTATTTTATTTTTTTGTTTTGATACAATAATATTCTTGCTTTGTTCCGTTTTTGCCGATAGTTTAAATAATAAACAAAATCGAAATAATCGGCTTTTTTGCGGAATAACTGCAAAAAACGGCTTAATATCACAAGGAGAAACAAGTGTTAGTAGAATTTAGAGTAAAAAACTTCCGCTCTTTTAAGGATGAACAGGTCTTTAGCATGGTTGCAAGCAACGATGATATATTGAGCGAAAATTGCGTTACCGAGGGCAAATTGCAACTTTTAAAAGCTGCGGGTGTATACGGCCCCAATGCTTCAGGAAAAAGTAATCTTGTTAAAGCTTTAGGCCTTATGCAAAAATTAGTATTAGAATCTGCTAATTATGAGCCTGGCAAGAAGCTACCAGTGCAGCCATTTTTATTGGATGATGAATCGTCAACAAAGTCAAGCTCTTTTGAAGTAGTGTTCTATCATGGGGATATACGATATCAATATGGCTTTACCGCAAGTCGTGACTGTATTCATGATGAATGGCTATTAGCTTACCCAAAGGGCCGAAGTGCTGATAAAGCGCAAAAATGGTTTCACAGATCTTTTAATGAAACTAGTACGGCTTGGAAATTTAGTTCATTTTTAAAGGGAGAAAGAGAAAATTTGAAAAACAAAACTCGTGACAATGCCCTGTTTCTCTCGGTTGCGGCCCAGTGGAACAACAAGCAGTTAACCACGGTATATGAATGGTTTAGAGATAAGTTAAGAGTTCTGACTATGGATGACGTTTTGAGGCCAGTGACAGCCTCAATGCTTGCCGATTCACAGGAAGACGTAAATGTAGAAGATGACCTAAAGACATGGATAAGCAACTTATTAAAAAAAGCTGACATGGGAATATATGGAGTAAATGCTAAAGAAATAAAAAAGGAAGAATTGAAATTCCCAGAGAATATGCCTTCTGATACTAAGGAAAATATACTTAAAAACTTAAAGCAAAATCCAATTTTTGACGTAAAAACACTTCATCGAAATGTGGCAACTGGAAAAGATGTCTATTTCCCTATGGAGGAAGAATCAGCTGGTACCAGAAGATTCTTTGATCTTTTAGGGCCTTTTTTAGAAACTATCACTCATGACTATACTGCAGTTATTGATGAACTGGAAACAAGTTTGCATCCACTTCTTACCCGTGAGTTGGTGAAATTTATTCAAGATTCTGGCTTTAAAAATAGTTCTCCGCAATTAATCTTCACTACTCATGACACAACACTTTTAGACCCTGAATTGTTCCGGCGTGACCAGATATGGTTTACAGAAAAAGATAGGGGGGCTTCTACGCAACTATATTCAATGTCAGATTATAAAGAACAAAAACCAAGAAAAGGTGAAGCAATGCAAAAGGGTTATTTGGCTGGCCGGTATGGTGCGATTCCTATCTTGGAGGCTTTCAACACTCAAAATGGTTAGATCACGTCCAAGTAAAGACCTCCAACGTAGCAAACCTTCAAGGTCTCCAAATAAAATCGAACTTATTGTTTGCGAAGGCTCATGTACAGAACCTGCTTATTTTACCAGCTTAAGACGAAAATTGCGTCTACCTGAAGTTCAAATCAGAGTATTTAGTCCAACTGAATCAGAACCGATCAATATCATTGAATATGCAATTTCAAAAAAAGATCAGGGTTTCGATAAAATTTGGTGTGTAATGGACGTGGAAATTCCTCCGCACAGCACGCTTGATGAGGCATGGGAAAAAGCTTGTGAAATAAGTGACTTAGAAGTCATTTTAACTAATCCGTTTTTTGAATATTGGCTTCTCCTGCATTTTGAAAAAGTTATCACGCCGTTTCGTAATGATACTAAACTAAAAAAAGTCTTACAAAAATTCCATCCAACATATATGAAGACTCGTATCGGTTTCAATATTCTGTATCCAAAGATAACTACTGCGATAAGGAATTCCAAAGAAGTGTTGCAAAAAAATAAATATAAGGATGATTTGAGGAATTGTAATCCGTCTACTCATGTGCATAGACTTGTTGAACATCTTCAAAATATCCGTTAAAACAAACTAGATAACCACAAAAAACTAAAAAACAGGGAGTTTTAAGGTGTCCGGTACTTTTTTGAAAATTCCAACTAAAAACAAAAACCCAAAGACAAAAAAATAAAAATCTTATCCCCCAACAACAGGCCACCAGCCCCGGCCTAATTCTTTCTCTCCGCGTTCTCTGCGAACTCCGCGGTTAATCTTTTTTTTGATTCGTGCCAATTCGTGAAAATTCGTGGTTAATTATCTTATCTTTTTCTTTGTGCCTCTGTGCCTTTGTATCTTTGCCCCTTAACATTTAT
>JBHPGW010000143.1:0-3106 GCA_042569785.1 Planctomycetota bacterium
GATGGCCTGGTCACATTTTTCCGGGCCATCTTTTTAATACCACCTATACCTGCACAGTAATGATGGCAAGTAACTAACACCTCACTCACCTCCAGGACAAACCAGAACACCCCAGTTTAAACGATCTCTTACTAGTCCTAGCCAAACTACCCACCTAATTATTTCCTTTTAATCTGGACAATCTTCCTATCTATAAAAATATTTTTACAAAAATATAAAAAAACCTACTCCAGTCCTAAAGTTATTTTAGCCGGATTTCGATAGATAAGTGGCTGACTAAAAATAGTTGTTTAATTAGCTGTGATGAACCACTCAAAAGGGGAAGTAGAAACTTACTGCTGTAACGATAACTAACTATCGAAATATTTCGAGTTACAGGCTCAGTATTACTGTTCAGCAGGGTAATGCTGAGCCTAATTTTATACAAGGAGAAAATTATGTTAGAAAAAAGTAAGGTAAAATTTGAATGCCGTGAGTGCGGGAGTAATGAGTTAGGATATCATAAGTATGTGAAATGTATCACGCCTGTAAAACTACAGCAGAGTGGTCATATGGAGTATCGCCTATCACGATTTTTCGAGGATGACTATTTGTACACAGACAACGGTTTTATCTGTTTAGGCTGTGAATTAGATGTTGAGCACTGCGGCCTAAGGATGGAGACAGAGAAAGAACTGCTTGACTATTTAAGTATGGATCCTGGAATTCGTGAGCAACAGCAACAAGAGTATAATGAGTATATAGAAGCTCAAGCCCTTGCTCAGGAGCAAAATTGTTGTGATGAGTTCAAATAACGAATGTCGAACGTAAAAAATGTTAAAATTTCTCTCGATGCAGAAAAAAAATGAAGAACTTTTTAAGGAGAATACAAATGAAACGAATTAAATTATGTCTAAATATAAAATTATTTATGCGGATTGTCCGTGGCCCTACAATAACCCAAAGGGCAATGACCCGTCAATGGGTGGGATAACTTACCCCACTATGTCAATGGAGGATATTAAGAATTTGCAAGTTAATCAGATAGCAGATAAAGATTGTGCGCTGTTTCTATGGGCAACAATGCCCAAGTTGCCGCAAGCAATACAAGTCATTGAAGCATGGGGGTTCACATATACTACTTGTCCTTTTGTTTGGGTCAAATTAAATCCTATAAGCGGCGGTATCTACTCTGGCTTAGGGCATTGGACAAATGGCAATGCTGAACTATGTTTACTCGGCAAAAAAGGAAGGCCGAAAAGACAGGCCAAGAATGTAAAGCAAATTGTCATGGCTCCTCGCGGCAAGCACAGTGCTAAGCCGCCAGAAGTAAGAGATAGGATAGTACGTCTTATGGGTGATATTCCAAGAATCGAACTATTTGCTCGTGAAAAGGCAGGTGGTTGGGATGCGTTAGGAAATGAGATAGATGGCAAGGATATACGTCAGGCTCTGTCTGAGTTGATTGCTGACTAACAGAAAAAATTGAGATTTAAAAAAGGATTTTTAAGATTTATCTCGAATATAATAAATAGTTGAGTCCAGGCTCAGATGGATGTAGGTTGAATGGGCGAGAAGTTAAAGCAGTATAATTAGGACGTAATAAGATGAACGAATAATTGAAAATATATATGTAGTCGAATACATAATCTTGCCCAAACCCGGTGTGCCTGGAACATGCCGGGTCTTTTTTTATGAGTAACAAGATTATAAAATGAAATTGAAAGAACAAATAGTGAATAAATTACAGTCCTTTAGCAGTCCTGTGGATAACAGGCTAAAAATGAGGTTTAGTCCTTCGACAGTCCTTTTAGACTACTCAAATAGTCCTGCGGGTAGTCCCTTATACTATAATAGTAATATTAACTATAGTTCTTCTCTTTAATCAATATAAAAATTACTATAAAGGATTATTATTTTTTTTCGGGATTAAAAACGAGTTATAAAAAAATAATATATATAAGGAGAGCACAGTGAAAAGATTTAAAAATAACGATCATGAAAAGATTACAGAAATAATGGACAAATTTATTTATCCAGCTCAGTTCAGAAATGATAAAGGTTTAATTTACCATATTATAAACTTCTGTTACCCGCTGTTTAAAACTGACATGGCAGTTAAACATTACATTAATGTTTATGCTAAAACTAAGTCTCAGACTAAGGCTGCTAATTATTATAATCTGATGGAAGCATTTGACAAAAATAAAGGTACTGTTTGCAGGCTGGACGGCTTTACCCACCTGGAAGAAGTTTTAGAACCTGATGACTACAGTTATTATCACGGTTATAACAGGCGTATAGCCTTAAAAGAAATTAAGTATATGGCTTACAGGATTACACAGAAGATTTATAACTCCAAAACCGGCAGAGATGTTATTTTTAATACTTATTTTAATTCAGATGGGTTTAAAAAGGAATACGAGAAAAATACAGATGGTAAGAAATACGGTGATCGTAAATTTACTAATATCCTAAAAGTCCTTAAAAAGCACAAATACCTGTTCGTTAAAAAGAATGCTAAAAACCACAATATTTATATGATTGGTAAGAATAACCCTTACTACCAGCTTCATGAAGTAAAGAATATAGAAACAAAAGATGAAATAATTAAAACTTCACTGGAAAAAAGACTTGAGAATTTGCTAAAAGAGAACGCTGAATTAAAGCTCATCATGGAAGCTAATAAAGATGACTATTTAGCAGCTAAAAATGTCAGAGAAGAAAGCCAGAAGAAAATAGAGCAATATAAAAATGAATATGATATGGCCGTTAAGTTGTTGGCAGAAAAACAGCAGGAAATAGTGAGATTGGGGCAATGGCAAGTAAAAGAAGGCAAATGGTGTATTTATAATAAACCAGTTGCTAAGGATGATGCTTTTGAGGAGAAATTAGATTTTATAATTTCTGGCGGACATAAAAGCTATGACAGTGCAGATAGTATGTTAGTTAAAACAGGATGATATTTGTGTAGGAAGTAGTACCGGGTAATGATTTGGACAAGACAGCGGCTCCAGTATAATAATTTTTAAGAGTTTGGATGGACTATTGGGGTAGTTTATAAGAACTCGTGAGGGTGTGAAATAAACTGTGTAAATGGTCATAGGTATGTTAACCTATTTTTGAA
>JBHPGW010000144.1:0-3021 GCA_042569785.1 Planctomycetota bacterium
ATCCACCAACACCCCATCCATCAGTTTTTCCAAACCAGTTTCTACTTTTACCCCGACCGATTCTTTCAGAAGTTGGCGGCATAGGTACAAAGACCAAGAAGAGTTACTTGAGAAGATCAAGGAAAGATGGCTTGATATGTGCAGCAATAAAAAAGATGTATATTTTTTTGTGGGAAATATGTGGCAATACCCAGGGCAATTCATGGTATTAGGAGTTTTTTATCCACCAACCAATTCGTAAAACCATTCCAAAAGATATGCAGCAGCTATGACATAAAAGCCTACTTCTGCAAACAAAACCTACTCTCAACACCGTAACACGCCAAATCTATACTAGTTTCTACGACGACTGCCTTGAATAACCGTTTTATTTTTAAAAGACCGGTGATATTGTTGTTAAATATTGTAATTTAATCCATCTAATTTTTCATATCTCGGCTTTATATGAAGCACTTTATCTTGCGATTCTAAGGTGATAAGTCCATTTTCTAGTAAAAATTCAAAGTCTCTTCGCTGTGTCCGTATCGTTAAACTAGTATACATGGTTTTAATTTCAACAGTGTTCCTAAAATCATTTAATCTTATACCATTACTATAATTATGTGTTAATAAATGTAAGCAACCAAGACAGCGATTGGCCTTGGTGGCTTGAGTCTTAAGTTTTTTGAACAAAAACCTCGAATAGTCAAGAAGCATTAATTGCTGTACCTTGAGTTTTACACTGTATTTTATTCGTTTGATTTCCTCTAAATACCCTTTCATGCCCCATAGAATAAAGTCTAATGGGGCACAAGTCTGAGCTATCTGACCTAACCTGCTTATATACTCGTCTCTATTAGCACTCCAGAAATTGGCTAAAGACCAAAAGCAATATTGATTAACACCTGTCTGATGTAAAATCATCGCTTCTAATGTACGAGCAGTTCTCCCGTTACCATCACCGAACGGATGAATTTCTGTAAAGTAATAGTGAGCGGCAATTGCCTTAACTATTGGGTTAGATAAAAGCAATCCCTCGCCGTCAAGATTAAGCCATTGGGCAAAACAACTCATTGCCTCTCTAACTTCAGACTCGGTCTTGCATAAGCCGACTTTTCTTGGATTACCAAAAGTAACAGAAGAATTTCGATATTCGCCGAGGACATTAGACTGATAGCGGATTTTATCAGTAAGTATCTTGTGGATTTGTTTGATCACACCTTCGGAAAGTTGTGTATTTTTTTTGTTTCTTGCGTAGTTGATAACAAATTCATACGCCTGTCTGGAATTCTCTGCTTCCTGCTCTGCCCTGATCAAATCCTGCTTACTATCTGCCTTTTCAAAAGATTCTTTGATTTCATCGCTATTTAACTTAATCCCCTCTATAGCTAAGGTTGAGCCTACTGCGGAAATTAACTCTGTTCGCAATATCTTGTCAGTAGAACCAGGAAAAGCGGGCAATTCTCTGATAAATTGGTCCGTGCTGATTATATCCTGCTGGGTTTGCAATAGATCTACAACGAAGACTCGGTTATTCACCAGCACGTCCTTCTCAGCTTCCTCTACAAGATCAAATTTGATTAGTCTTTCATATGTTAATCCTGACATATCCATACCTCTTTAAATGATATTAACCCATATATTATAGGGGGTGGCAAAAAAACTACAAGCAAAAAGTGCCAGGAAATGTCACAAAAAATGTCACACTTAAGGCTTTTATATATAGACACTTATATGAAAAATGAATTATTAGATGTAACATAAAATGTCTTGCAAATAGTTGGCTTTTCTCTTCTACGAGTTTTCTGTGTCTTCTGTGGCTAATTATTTGAATTATATTCGTGAAAATTTGTCTCGATATACATCTGGATTTGTGGTTAATTATTCCTATAAAAAAGCCCCCGCGAAACGGCTCCACAACTCAAAAATTAAAACTAAAAATTCAAAACTATTTCTTTCATTCTCGCAAGGATTTGCTCTGGCTCCTCCCCTTCTTCAATATCAAGCCAGTTTACGTTGAAGGTTTTAAACCATGTCCGCTGATGTTTAGCTAAATGACGCGAGTTTTTCTTTATCATCTCAACCGCCTCATCGAGACTCATCTTCCCTTCCAGATGGTCGATTATCTCAGCATAGCCAATAGCTCCGCGGGCCTGTTTGCTTAGTGGTTTAGGTTCAGCCAGTAGTGACTTCACCTCATCGACCAAACCGCTTTCTATCATCCTTTTAACACGAGCGTTTATCCGCTTACTCTCATCTTGCCTTTCCCTCCTAAGCCCGATTACAATCCAATCATCACACCGCTGCTGCCCCCATTGCTGCTGAAAACTCGATATAGGCTTACCTGTCAACTCATAAACTTCCAGCGCCCGTACCACCCGCTTAGCGTCATTAGGATGTATCCGCTCCGCTGCTGCCGGGTCGATCCTTTCCAACTGACTATACAACGAACCGAGCCCTTCACTCTCAGCTTCAGCCTTTAGCTTTTCCCGAATCCTTTCATCTGTCCCAGGTCCATCGAACAACCCATACAGCAACGCCTTTATATAAAGCGCCGTCCCCCCAGCCGCGATCACCTGTTTGTCACTACCTTCTAACTGCCCTATAACCTCATTAGTCATCTCGACAAACGAATTAACATTAAACGACTCGCTCGGTTCGACAACATCGATTAAATGATACTTAACTTTTTCCTGCGCTTCAACTGGCGGCTTGGCCGTTCCGATATCCATCCGGCGATAAACCTTCATCGAATCAATACTGATTATTTCGGTCTGTAAACTCTCCGCTAATTCGAAAGACAGCCGACTCTTGCCAGAAGCAGTAACACCTAAAATAAGTACCTTTTTTTTGCGCATTTCTTCAAAAAAACCTAACTTTTTTACAAATTATTGACAAAATCCTTCATTATTTTCCAAAAAATTACACAAAATGCACCGAATTTTATAGTATAATACCGGCAAATTGTAAAACTATCAATAGGCAAAAACAATTGAAAAAAACCGACTTTGACAGTCAGTTAAAGAGCAAACGCAAGCTCGT
>JBHPGW010000145.1:0-2997 GCA_042569785.1 Planctomycetota bacterium
CAAGCACCAAGAGCAACAAAAAGAAAACAAACAAAAAACCAAAAAAATCCTTCAGAAAAAAAACACACTAACCCCAAAAGACAAGCCCCTGATGTAAAATCAGGGGACAATATCCAAAAATGTTGGCCCCCTGCACTGCAGGGGGTTATTTTTAAGTTCACCCCCCTGCCTCACTTGGGCGTATGTCACCTCGAGCGAAGTCGAGAGGTCTATCTTTTTATTGCCCATACCCCGTCATCACTGTTCAAGCATACATATTAGCTTGAAAAACACTTGGCATTTGGCTCCATATTCGACCATCCAACTCTCGGCCGGCCTTTTTCTTATTCACTCCACCCCATTGTTTAAAGAAAAAAGCAACATTTTGAGCGATGCACTGCTCTCGTATATTTCGTACCCAATCAGCTTCGATTGGCCTTGATCCTGGCCCCGATTCGCCGCCCACGATTACCCAGTCAATTTCACTAAGTTCCAACTCACCTAAATCACCCAACAGCGGCTCAAGCGAAAGAAATTTAACTGCCGCTCCTGTATACCTCAGATAATCGATCCGATCCTTGTGATCCGCCGATTCTACACTAACCCCCATCCATATATTATCCTGCCAAGGTAATCCTGGCGATAGTTCAGCAAGCCTATCTGCTCTTTTAGTAAGAATTTGATATTGATGCTGCTTTGCTTCTCGCATAGTCGAAAATATTTCTAAGATAAATTCAACCGGCACATCCTTATGAAAAAGATCGCTCATTGAGTTAACAAATACCATCTGAGGCTTTTTCCACCCCATAGGCATATCAAGTGCATGCCGATGACAGCTAACCTTAAACCCATTACGATAATTCTTCTGCCCCATAGCCTTCAACCTCTTAGCCATACGCTCAGCATAACAATTAAGACAACCAGAACTTATCTTAGTACACCCCGTAACAGGATTCCAGGTCGACTCCGTCCACTCTATCTTACTCTTTTTCATTTGATTATCTCAAATTCTGCTTTAGCTCCTCCTTTGCTGTATTCTTCCCAGTTGAGCTTTCAGCTATTCTCGATGAGTTGAAATCGGACTTTCAAATCATTAAGCCAGCTATAGCTTATAATTTCATCATGCTGAAGCCTTCCAACTACGATTCCCGGTGCTATGCCGATACTTCTAGCAAAATGGCTAACTTGTCTTTTGGTAGGTTTACGACAATTTGCTATGAAATCATTGTATTTGATTTCAGAGATAAGGGAAGTCGCCGAAAATTTATGGGCCTCCTGCTCTTGCTTTGTTGTAGCTCCATTTTTTTCGTCGATATAAACATCCTTTTTGCCATGCTTTAATATATGACCGGCTTCATGATAAAATGTAAACCAGAAGTGATCATTGCTTTTATGTCTCAATGACAGAGCTATCATTGCCTTATTACTTGTTATCCATCGTGTTGCACCGCTAAGATGTGTACCAGGCAGCTCTGAAACAAAAACCAAAGATACACCTGAATTGGCACAAAGCTTTTGTATTTTTGGCTCAAAAACTTGTGGACTTTCATTTGTTAACGTTCGTATCTCTAGCAGTGCATTTTTAAATACATCAGCATTGTACGATACTGTTTCAATACTTTCTGCTTTGATTTCCGATAGCCTTAACCAGCAGGCTACAGATTTATAATTGCTGCTAAAAGTAGCTGATTTGTAATATGCAACACTCATATTACCATATAGAGCGGTCCACGCATCAGAATCTTTTACCCGGAAGAAATTCAACAATGCTGCAGCTTTCTCTTTTGCATCTCTGGTTTTTGGCAAAACACCACGCTTTACAAGCTCTCCCAGCGGAAAACTCTTGGACCACTCGACAGCTTTATCGAGAGATTTCATAGCTTTCTGTCGAGCTTGAAATAAACGATATTCAGAGTCTAGGTTATTCCATGTTTCAGCAGATATATCTAAAATTCGCTCAAAGACAATAGCATTTTCGGGCGTCACCGGATTCTTGCCGGTAATTATCCAGCTTATTGTTTTAGGGGTAAGCCCGCTTCGATTAGCAAATTCAGTCTTGGATATACCCAGTGCTTCGAGTATCTCTTCAAGAATCTCACCTGGATGGACCGCATAGTCCGGAACAAATTGATTTTTAATCATTTCAGCCATTAGTGGTAATCCTTCACTCCAATAATTTCAATATTCGTCACCCTTGTTAAATCCAATCCTCCATCATCCAATACCGGCAATGGATTATTAGCCGGCCTGAAAATCAATCTATACGGATGCTTTGCATCTACAGCAAAACAGCCCTTATAATTCCCTTTCAGTTGATGCCTGTGATACGGAGGAGTAACAGGAACTCGGCTGAGGTTCTCGACAGCTCTCAGGAAAACCATACGTTTCCTTATGATGTTTCCTCTTACAGCACCGTATGACCTCACGAGTTCCTTTATGCTATTAAGTGTTTTCTTTAGCTTAGTCGTCTCATAGATTATATTCATTTATCGGCCTGCTATTGTATTAACTTTAACCTATCATGTAAAGAAAAATTTACTTACTTTTATGTAAATATTTTCATATCGCTGTTTTTAGGCTGTTTTGATCAGATTTATTGTTTTTTTGCTACTCTGGTAACTAACAGTTTATCTGTTAATAGACTGCATACGCAATAACATTAAGTATATCCAAACACTTACAATTCGTCAAACCAAATTTCTATCGTTTAAATATCAAAAATAATCCTGTAATCCTGTCAAATTCTTTTGTCTTTCCAAATCGTAAATAGTAAATCGACAATCGTAAATCCCAAACTCCTGTCAACACAAAAAACTAGCCCGGTGACACCATCTTGTCACTCTGCCAGAAGATTTCAATCATCTGCGCAGGTATGCGCGCAAAAATGCCAAAAAACGCTCATTTCGCGCACTTTTCTGCAAAAAACAGCGCACTTTGTGCGCATTTTTGTAAATTTTTGCGCTTTTTTGCGCTTTTTTGCACTTTTACCTGCGCAAATGATTGAAAAAATCCCCATTT
>JBHPGW010000146.1:0-2995 GCA_042569785.1 Planctomycetota bacterium
TGCTACAATAAATCAAGTTGCAATGCGGAATTTACAGACTTATGGGATGGCTGTGGAATGTATTATAAAGTGGATTGCCAAAAAAGGGGCTTTGGGTGGAATAGCACGTAGTCAGTATATCAAGTTTAAGCGTGCACAGAAAGAAAATACAAACTTAACCGAAAACGAAATTTGCCAAACTCTATTTACAAGCCGATTCAGTGCAATAAAACTTAGAGAAAATGAGCGGGAACGATTTGAACGCTACTTAGAAAGTAACGATGTGCCAACAACTCTGCGAGATGTTTGCCAAGCGATAGCAGATATTGAGCTTGATATACACTCATTTGGAACCAAACACGCTATACTTGCAGTTGGAGTACTTTACGAGGAATTAGAACGTCTTGGCTACCAAAAAGAATAATGAGGAGATATAGTTATGGCAACCATATTCAAAAGAAAATATAATCCAAAAACGACCCAAACAATAAGTAAATCGGCAATTGTTAGAATGATAAGGTGAGGACTTTTGGATAGGGGATAAAGATGGATGAAAAGCAATATCAAAAACAAAAGCAAAAGTTGCTAAGTTGTATTGTTTTGTTCTTTTTTCTTATGTTGTTTGTTTTCCTTGCAGCTTACACATGTCACAGCGGTGAGCTTTTTATACAAGGAGGCGCTACTGCTTTGATTGCAACAATAGCTTTTTGGTGGTGTGGGTAAAATCAGGAATAAAAATTCCAAAGACGAGAAAAAGGTAATTCGAGAAAGATTATGGAATCGAAAGGCTTGGTACAGCGAATATGAATGTTTTATACAAATATTGCGATCAGCTTGGTATTGTAAAAATCTCGGGGTCGTTGGAATTAAAATTGCCATATATTTCACAAGTCAATGACCCGCTTGAATGTAAACCGGTCTTTTATTGTCCGAATGATAAAGCGGCGATGGAAGAGCAATGGCTACGTACATTTAAACGCAAGGGTATTAGCCCGCCGGCCGACTGGAAACATAAACTAAACGAATTGTATGAAACAGGCGAGTTGCGTAAAAAACTGGAAGAGGGTATGTGGGACGTTATCAGTGAATTGAACCAACGAAGCTGTTTGTTATCTGTTTCAAAAACTGCAAATAATCCCGTGATGTGGGCTCATTATGCGGAGACACACAAAGGGGCAGTAATCGGAATTGATTTTGATAAGTTGTTTAAAATGCATCGCGTTAATTATTCTGAAGATAGACCCAAGATAAATATTTTGCCTGAGTATACGCTCGAAAAAGCTCTGGAAATACCAAGGACCAAATCGTTCGCTTGGAGTTATGAAAAAGAATTTCGTATGGTGTTTGATGATGCCTCCTTAATGTATTGGGCGCAACAGGGTTTGATGTGCCTTAGAGACTTCAATGGCAAGAAAATCTGGTTTTTACGGCTAAATCCGGAATTGATAAGAGAAGTTGTTTTTGGTTTGTACACGGAGGAGAGTTCAAAGTCGGCTATCAGGAAGTTGATTGAGCGGCCGGAATTACAGCACGTAAAATTACATCAAGCTGAAGAATCAAAAACTTATATCCTCAATTTGAAGGAATGTAATTGAACAGATTTTTCAGCCCAAAAACGGCGTTTTAAAGTGCAACTGCGGCTTTTAGCCACTTTACATCGTGATATTGTGAGCTTACATCGTGGCATTGTCGGTTCACTCCGTGACAGAGTCGGCTTACTCCGAGGCAAAGTAAGCGTGATATGAGGCAGATGAGGCGTGATATGGGGTAGATAACGCGTGATATTAGGCAGATGAAGCATTATCTGCTATAGGTAAAGGGTGATGTGGCCAATATGAGGCGTGATATTCAGCATATCAAGCGTGATACCCGGCAGATGAACGAAGCTGCCGTTCGTTCTTTAGCTCTTCCACCAACAACTTGACGCATAGCAGGATCAACGTAAAACAGGGACAGTGTAAAATAGGTGTAAAATGTAAAATAGGGACAGCCACCTATTTTCATCCTCTGCCAACAAACAAATTACAATACATTTTATATTCCTTTTCCTACAACTTGTCAAAACAAATCTTTCAAAAAAACCGTGTAAATCTCGCGTTAATCCGCCCGCCGTGCCTCGCCCGTCGCGGCAGGTGTCTAAAAACTCTGTGCCTTTGTGCCTCTCCCCCTTTGCCCCTTAGTAATAAAAATCCGCGTCAATCCTGTAATCCTGTCCAAAAATTCTTTGTCTTTCTTAGTAGTTCGCAATACGCATCACGCAATATGAAATACGAAATACGCGCGCAAAAACGCAAAAAACCCACCTTTTTCAGCACATTTCTGCCAAAAAACTCCTAAAAGAAGAAGGCATAGAAGGAAGAAGAAAGTGTCAGTTTTGATAGATGATATAATCAAAGACTTGGAAGAAAAATAATTGTATAACGTAAGATGCACCCTTACCCCAAGAGTTTCACAATAATAGCACAGACCTACCTCCCCTATTTTCGATTTTATCGACCATATAATTTTTTCATCTCAAAGTTTTTAGTTTTTATATTTATTCTGTTCGTCTGGAAAAAATAAGTACTTATAGATTTCCAGACGGACAAAAATTAGCTGCTATAAATACAGAAAGATAAGTCTAAATAGTGCTATGTCAGAAATCGAGCTATGTTAGTGAAAAAGATAAGGGATTTTGTTGCTGGGACAGTTTTGGCAATAGTTTTCTGTTTATTTGTAGGCAAATTATTACATCCTGATTGGTCTGTAGTAGATATTTTGAAATTGATAGTTTGGAGTCAGACAGGCTGGAGTTGGTAGTTAAATAGGCAAGTATTTCTATTATTTCTTTTTGACAGATTCTCGATAGGTACTGTGTATGCAGATATGTAGAACTGTCGATCCGAAGGTTGAGAAAATATGAAAGCCAGGTACCCTTTATTGCGTATTCTGTTACGATACGCTAAACGTGGTCGCCGCTGTTGGCCTGACCCCCGAAAAGTGTACCATTGCTAATTAGAGAGTATCCGATAAAATG
>JBHPGW010000147.1:0-2969 GCA_042569785.1 Planctomycetota bacterium
CAATACGGCATAGAGGACAATAATGAAATCTTTACAATGGACGATCTCGGCAATAGAGATAACGTCAATCTTCGCTCAGGCAGTAACGAAGATTACGTTATCGACGCCAATACCAACCGCTATACCAGTGTTGGCGGCGACAGCCTTACCTACGATGCGGCTGGCAATCGAACTACAGATAAAGACGGCTATGAGTATGAATATGACTATGAAAACCGCATTGTTGAAGTTAATGACGTCAGTGGGACAAGGGTTGCTGAATTCAGCTATGACGCCTTAGGCAGAAGGGTCGAGAAGAAAGACCTGATCGACCCAAATAATACAAGGCGTTACTACAACAACTACAATTGGCAGGTATTGACCGAATATGACGGTGCAGACGTGTTTAAGCAGACGTATTTCTACGGCAATTACATCGATGAGGTCCTGCTGAGCCTCGTTACAGGTGGAAATATATATTACTATATCAACGACCATCTCTACAGCCCGGTTGCTTTGGTTAATTACAATCCGCCTTATAATGTCCTTGAGCGTTACGAATACGACGCCTACGGCAACTGCACAGTCCTTGACCAGAACTTCGCTGATAACCCGAATGGCCTGTCAGATTTTAATAACTTTTACTTGTTTACAGGAAGAAGACTTGATATATTAGATAATGGCTCTTTGAAAATCCAATATAATAGAAACAGATACTACGACACCCACACTGGCCGATGGCTGACCCAGGACCCTGCGGGCTACGCTGATAGTATGAATTTGTATGGGTATGTAAAGAGTAATCCAGCGATCCACCTGGATCCTTTTGGTCTTTTGTCTTTTGGTTTAGGCCGTATTGATTGGCATTTAGATCACGAAGGAATAAACTGTTGTCCAGGTGGTTGGGCTTATTTTACTACGAATATGGTATCACCGCCTATAGGAAGCTTGGGAACGTTAACAACGACAGTAGATGTATTTGCACGTGTACTATGGACAAATGAGAACAAAGATGAGTGTAAACATAAATGGCTACCTCTAAGTTTCGGTCCTGTTAGCAAAAGCAAAGACCTTTGGCCTTTTTCGTCTGCATTTATAAGTATATCCGGAGGCTTAACTGCTCCTGATCTATCTGCCAGTTTCTCATTCTATGCTGATACATATTATATATCATTTTTCAATGCTGGCATAGATTCAACTTTAGAGGGCGAGGTCGATGTAACTTACAAAAAATGGGTATCTAAATGCTATAAATGTATGAACCTGGAAGTTGAAGCTTCTGTAAGTGCGGCTCAGCGATCCAACCTTGGGGGCACTGCAACAACTTTAGGGGCAATGGGTGTTGTTTATGCAGGTGCAACATGGGGACTGCCAGCATTCAAAACTATAACTCAGAAATTATTGGAGGCGGCTTCTGAGGTTGGGAAATCGTTCGTGAAGCCATGGCCAGCTCAGTAATTAAGAAAGGAGAGTATACTTAGAAAATGGAAAGAATTGAGCTTAAACTTCAATGTCCTTTCAGGATAGCAGTTAGTGACTGTATTAACTTTACGATCTTGAAAAAAGGTTTTCAGAAGTACTGCCTTATTATTGGTGCACCCTTCTTAATTTCACTGGGCTTGGCAAAATTCGGATTTTTTGAAGAAAATAACATTTTAGTAAAAATATTTAATGTGTTGTTTTGGTTTTCGGGTTTTCTTCTGATGTTTCCATTTTCTGCGATAATAGGTGCTACAATGATAGGGTATGCTCAGGTGAAAAGCCAAGAAAAAAACTTAATTTACTACATAGACAAAGATGGCTATAATATTGAATCAACCGCGGATTGTTACTATTCTTCAAGGTTTTTTATTGGTTGGGATCAGCTTGATGAGATTGTTGAGGCAAAAAACAGCTTTCAGCTAAAGAAAAAGAAAAACCCCACATATATAATATACAAACATAATCTTCCTGCTGAAACAATATCAAAAATAAAAGAATTGCTGTCCGAATTACCGATTCAAAATAAAAAATTGCTTATCGAAAACTAGGGACCGTCAACCATTCTTTACCTATGACAATCTCGACAGGCTCACTATCGCCCAATACGGCATAGAGGACAATAATGAAATCTTTACAATGGACGATCTCGGCAATAGAAATAACGTCAACCTCCGTAGCGGCAGTAACGAAGATTACGTCATCGATGCCAATACCAACCGCTATACCAGTGTTGGCGGCGACAGCCTTACCTACGATGCGGCTGGCAATCGAACTACAGATAAAGACGGCTATGAATATAAATACGACTACGAAAACCGCATCATCGAAGTTAATGACGTCAATGGCACCAGAGTAGCTGAATTCAGCTATGACGCCTTAGGCAGAAGGGTCGAGAAGAAGGACCTGATCGACCCCAATAATACAAGGCGTTACATAAACAACTACAAATGGCAGGTTCTAAGCGATTATAATGACAATGACGTGCATCAGGCCTCATATTTCTTCGGCAACTATATCGATGAAGTCTTAGTAGCTAATCCCTCGATAGGTGTTCTCGTCTACTATATCCATGACCATCTCTACAGCCCGGTTGCTTTGGTTAATGTCGCTTCGCCCTACGAGGTCCTTGAGCGTTACGAATACGACGCCTACGGCAACTGCACAGTCCTTGACCAGAACTTCGCCGCAAACCCGAATGGCCTGTCAGATAAGATAGCAGCGATGCCTCTGTAGTCTGTTTTGAAAAAGATTTTCAGAACCAGAGAGGCAAAGAGTTGAGGCTGAGTGAACTTTTTTGGACTGTATCGGTGTGCGTATTGTGGCAGTGTTGATTTTGCGATTTTGTTATTTTGCTCGCCAAAGAGCTTTTCGCTTACGCGGCTCTACGTGTCTACAGAGCATGTCTGTCGGGTTTACTATGCCGAGCGCAGTAATTAATCGGAATTGGTCTTAATTACTCAAACTGACCGTTTCGACAGTTCGTGTAACATAACATACTTCGTAACAAG
>JBHPGW010000148.1:0-2849 GCA_042569785.1 Planctomycetota bacterium
GCCTTTGATCCGGACGGAGACATTGAAGACGCTTATCGAGAAGCACGAGTCAGAGCGTTCGGCGGCGACATTAGCGACAGCGGTGCTTGATGAGCCGGCTGGGTATGGACGTATAATCCGTGACGTTTACGGGAATATGCAGGGGATCATAGAGGATAACGATTGCTCGGCGGCGCAGCTGACGATCAAAGAGGTTAATCCGAGTTATTACCTTTTCAAGAATAAGGTACTGTTCAACGCGGTCGATAAGGTTCGCCCGGATAATGTCAAAAAAGAATATTACCTTACTGACGCGCTGGCTATTATTATTGCGGCGGGTATGAAGGTTGTCGCAGTGACGGCGGTTCGTGCTGATGAGGCGATGAGTATTAACAGCAGGCGTCAACTGAGCGAGACCAGTAAGATCATGCAGAACAGGATACAGCAGTGGTTGATGGAGAACGGTGTTACGATCGTTGACCCTGATAATACGTGGATAGACGCCAGGGCCAGGATCGGTCAGGATACGGTTATTGAGCCTTTTACCTATATTCACGGCGAAGTTGAGATCGGTCAGGGTTGTCGTGTTGGCCCGTTCGCGTATTTGAGGAGCGGAACGGTTTTGAAAGATGACGTAGTGTTGGGCGTCTTTACGGAAGTGAAGAATTCCAGTTTTGACTCAGGCGCTCGTGTTAGACATCTTAGCTATATAGGTGACACTTCTGCAGGTAAGAATGTTAATATCGGAGCAGGTACTATAACAGCTAATTTCGATGGCGAGAAGGTTTCCCGTACCAATATTGGCAGCGATTGTTTTATAGGTTCCGGTGCTATGCTGGTGGCACCATTAGAATTAAAGGATGGCTCGCATATAAATGCGGGAGAAATAATTTCCGGACGTAGCGAGAACGAAGAAAACACGGACGAAAAATAGAAAAGGGAAAAGCAAATGTTCTTGAACAGTAATCTTAAAATATTTTCCGGCAGCAGTAACGTGGCGTTGGCTGAGGCGGTATGTAAGTATTTGAAGGTTCCAGCTGGCGGTGTTAAGATCGAGCGATTTCCCGACGGCGAGAAATTTATCAAGCTCGAAGATGATGTTCGAGGTAAAGACTGTTTTGTCGTGCAATCGACGTGTAATCCTGTTGATGAACATTTGATGGAGTTGTTGATCTTTTTGGATTGTTTGCGAAGGGCGAGCGCTCATAGAATTACAGCGGTTATTCCGTATTTCGGTTACGCCCGTCAGGATAGAAAAGACGAGGGCAGGGTGCCGATCACGGCGAAGCTTGCGGCTAATATTATTACAAGTGCCGGTGCCGACAGGGTGCTGACGATCGATCTGCACGCTCAGCAGCTGCAGGGATTTTTCGATATACCTGTGGACCATTTGACCGGTGAGTTGGTATTGAGTAAATACTTCCTCGATAAGAAACTGCCTAACCTTACGGTTGTTTCGCCGGACGTCGGTAACATGAAAACCGCGTCTAAATACGCGTCGCATCTGGGGGGAGAACTGGCGATCGTACATAAGAAGCGCAACAGCAGCAGCGAGGTTGAGGCCCAGGAGATCATCGGTGACGTAAAGGATCGTACGGTTTTGATGTGCGATGATATTATAGCAACGGCAGGTACTTTGTGCTCTGCGGCTAAGCTGGTGAAAGAGCGCGGGGCAGTTAGGATATTTGTCGGAGCTACGCATGGAGTTTTCGCGGGCGAGGCGCTGGAACGCCTGGCAGGAGCAGATATTGACGAGGTAATAGTCACCGATACGATACCGCTATCGGAGGAAGCTAAAAAGGTTGGTAATATTAAGGTGCTGAGCGTTTCGGCGATGTTAGGTGAGGCGATCAAACGGATCCACAGAGATGAATCTGTCAGCAGTTTGTTCAATAACGTGTAGAAAGTGAAGTTAATAATTTAGAAGTGAGGACATTATGGAAAAGACGTTTGTATTGAAGGCTCAGATGCGAGAACATTGTGGTACAGAACACGCCATCCGGGAACGTAAGCAAGGGCGTATCCCTGCGATCGTATATGGTCATAAACTCGAATCTGTTGCGATCACTCTTGATGAGCATGATCTTGTCGAGGCTCTGCATCACGGTCATCGTGTAATGGAAGTAGAGATCGGCAAGAAGAAGGAAACGATGATGGTTAAGGATCTTCAATATGATCATCTCGGCAAAAAGATCATTCACGCAGACCTGGTTCGTGTCGATGTCTCAGAGATGGTTAAGGTCAATGTTCCTATCGAACTGAAAGGTACGGCTATCGGTACTCATGAAGGCGGGATTATCGAAGAACATGTCGGCCAATTGGAAGTCGAGTGTAAGGTGACAGATATTCCTGAGGTCATAGTTGTTTTTGTTAAAGAAATTGCTGTCGGCGATAATCTTCATGCAGGCGACGTTGAACTTCCAGCCGGTATTAAGCTGGTCAGCTCCCCTGATACGCTTGTGGTGACATGCAGTCTGGTTGCCGCGGCTAAGAGTACCGAGGAACTTGAAGAAGAAGCACCAGCGGCTCCGGAAGTAATTGGTGAGGAGACCGAAGAAACAGAAGGAGGTGCTTCGGAACAAGGTAAAGAAACGTAATAACTCAAACAGCCCGAAGGTCAGTTTGAGAATTTAAAAGTTAAAAATCAAAATTGCGGAATCCCGATAAATCGGGATGGCTAATTTGAGTTAATAGGTGTAATTGCGACTAAACTTGGGATAATGACGGATATTAGAATGGTTGTCGGCCTGGGTAATCCGGGCAGTGAGTATGTTGGGACCCGTCATAATATGGGTTTCAAAGTGATAGACAGGCTTGGTGAAAGGCTTGGCGTTGATGTTGGCAAAAAGAAATTCGCGTCGCGTTTTGGT
>JBHPGW010000149.1:0-2830 GCA_042569785.1 Planctomycetota bacterium
AATGTTCACGAATTGGTGCGGATTTTTTGATACAGATTAACGCGGATTGACACGGATTTTTTAAAGGGGGGAATATTTATTGAATTGTGGTTGGTAATTGTTACAATGGGGTGGTGGTTGTGATTTGCGATTGTCGATTTTGTATTTACAATTTAGAAAATAAAAAATTAGCCACAGATTTCACAGATTTTTAAAAGAGGATTAACACAGATTAACCACGGATTGCAAATAATTGTAAATCGTAAATAGAAAATAGTAAATTCAAAGGTTGAATTATGGAAAAGAAATCAACAATAATCGCAGGAGCATTATTAGGCGGTGTAGGCGGAGCAATAGGAGGAGCAGTAGGCGGAGGCCTCGGCGGAAAACTGGCAGCTGCCCTGTCCCTGCCTGACAACGTATTGGTCCATGGAATCACCGCAGGACTCTTAGCCGGCGCAACCTCACTAACAGTATTCCTGATAATATGGTATTGTTGGAAGTGCCTAAAGAAGGCCTCACCCAAAAACCAAAACAACTGAAGAAACAGTTGTAATATCTAACCGTAAATTACACAAAGTTTTTTGCCGCCAAATGGGCTCTATTTTGCCAATTATATTATTGAACACATCAAACTTATGTCTAATTCTGTAGGTCCATGGCATCAGGATCTACGCGTTGAGGATCAAAACATATAACATTACCTTCTTGGTCATATACAACACCAGCCTTTTGGTGATTTCTTAAGCCTTCTTCAATTAGCATTTGGACTGCAGCGAAATACTCTTTTTTTGTACATTTTAATTTCTTCATAACTTCCATATGAACCCCACTTTTCCATGGCTGAGGGGGCAATTTTTCATTTACTCCTAACGCAAATTTCATATCGATCTTTCGTCTTTTATCTTGTCTTTCGTAAAAAATACCAGGTCTTTCCTTTAATTTTTCCATACCTTTTATGCCATAGTGTTCTGATGCAATACGACATACATTGAGCAAATTACTTTTCTTCTTCCAACTCCTACTATTTGGCACTAAATATATATTCGTATTTATTAATAACCAAGTTTCTTTTATCTCGGCATCAGACAAATGATTTTCATCAAGCATAGACAGTTCATTTGCTGTAAAATCAAACTTTCTAAATATTTTGGAAACTACTAAAAAACATGTGATCTGACGCCATTTTTTAAGGAATCGTTCAGTCGCTATTTTTCCTGTAGGTCGAAGATTTTCCAATATCTCATCGGTTCTTTTTAATGCTATTGCTATCTTTGGCCAAACGTTGATTGGTGCTCTGGAGGAGAATACAGAATTATAAGATTCATCAGAACGCATAAATTTATTTCGCAGAACAGCAGCTTTATGTGGAGATTTCAATATTAAACTAACATAGCCTGCTGCAATATATAATGGAGTAATTATTTTAAAAGGAGTTTGCCCAAGATTTAAGTAGTAATTTATTCTTCTCTCATAGAATAATCCATTTCGCAATAAAACATCTTCAATGTCTCGCTGTATTTTATCTGTAGCATGGAGAGAGGCCAATTGTACGTTTGTTTGGTTGTTTGTAGCCTTAATAATCGTATCTCTAACAGCTTTTTCTGATGAAACAATTATTTTTATAAGGACAGATCTCTGTTCAGTATCGTTTTTTCCTGAATCGAAATAGCGATAAATAGATTCTGTTGTTTGCAAACCATTAACTATTTGTATATCTTGAAGCTGAATTGATTTCCCAATAACACTAGCAGCTGTAGATAGTATTGTTATGCCATTATTCAGCCACCAAAAATCAGGGCTTTGATCGTTTTCTAGAGTAGTCCTTATATCTTCATTAACCCGGTTAAATCCCATAAAATCTCTTACATTAGAATCAAAAAGATATCTTCTGAGTTTTCCTGTTTCTGGATCAGTTACAAAATTATAATAATCCTCTAACGTCGAAAGAAGAACGTATCTTTCCCCTCTTGATAGAACCTCGTTGAAAGGCAATTCTAGAGAGAAATTGGGTATTTTTCTATGTAGCTCAACTAATTCAGTCGCCCCATAAAAACAAAATCCAGATTGACACTTACCAAAAGTATCTTCTGCAATGGCTTTAATTTGTTCTGCCCTTGATCGAATAGCCTCTCCAATTTTGGATGTGTCACCTCTTGATGCGTATGCAAAGTTTATTGAGAAACTACTTAATCTTGGCGAAAGCTTCCTATATGCAAGTTTTAAATTTTCTCGGCACTGCAATACTGACTCAGAATAGTCACCTTTCATACCATTATAATCCAACCCAAGATCGAGAAGTTCGGTCAGGCTAGCAACTAATTTATCTAATGGTGCCTGTTTGAAAGTATCATGGTGTTTAGAGGTAATTATCCAAAGTTCAATCTGGGATCCAGTCTTAGGCCACATAAAATTCTCCGGATCTGAAAGATAGTGACCATTAATAAGAATAAAAAAACCATCTATACCACCATCATTTCTCCCATCTACCGTCCCATTATCGATTTCTTCTCTAGACAGATCATTATCTTTCAATATTTGTTCAAAGGCCAGATACTCAAATGCTTCGCCACAGTCATTGGATGGCAACCTCATTTCCATTCGGTCATCTATGATACCATCCAATAAAATCTTGTCGTTTTTTGCCATTCAAGTAATCCTCCAAACACAAAAACTAGCAACAGTCTTTTCTTGTTAATAATTCTCCGCTTTCCTTTTTCTGACTACTGACTCCTGTATTCTGTATTCTCTTATACAACATTTCCAGACAAAACCACAATCTTTTTTTTATTTTTCTCACCACGAAGATAATATGTAGGCCATCCTGAGATCGGTATAATGATATTGAATC
>JBHPGW010000150.1:0-2809 GCA_042569785.1 Planctomycetota bacterium
CAGCAAAATCATGTAGAACTTTTCTGGCTTTCAATATTCCTTCGTAAAGCTTTCTGTCTCAAGGTATATTTTTCCTTGCTTATCCGAACAGCATACTCTCGCAGCTGCGTACCGAAGATTTTTTCGATCATCAAAATAGTAAGAAATGCCTCTACATAGACATGGTTGAACAGCCGCTGGAATCGCCAGCGGACCCCTTGTCGTGTTACCCTGAAGGTCTTATGAATCTTTTCGCCATACGTTCCCTTAAGAACCATGTAGCTGGGTTCATCAGGCCTCAATTCTACCCAGAGGTCTTTCGACTCGGTCAGTTTCTTCAAATTCTCCAAAAACTCCTTGTCCTTCTGTGTCAGTTTCATGTTTTATCACCATAATATCCCGGCCATCTTGCCGGATATCAACAATGCCGGTATGAGCAAGGAATATGACCGCGATAAACCGCCATATAACGTCTTTTCGAGCATTTTCACTAAGCGATGGTATATCCAGCAGATTTACAGGGAAATCCTCTATATGGGCCTGTATATGCCTCTCATATCGTCCCAGATCAAACTCATCGTGTGTTTGAACTATAAACCCTGTATCCAGGCCTGCAGTCAGACCATTGAGAGTTTCTACCAGGCCGGGCATGTCGTTTAGATCGCCTATCTGCAACGGCAGAACAGCTGAACGGCTCTCAGCTAACATCTTTCGGACACGTTCTCTCTGCCCCTTTTTTCGCTGTCGTGATTCGGCCATTTTGGCCTTAAAATACTCACGCTCGAACGGCAGAGTATCAAAAAGAAATTTTGATATCACTTCGCTGTTACAATCTTTGCAGTAATACCGCCTGACACGCAGCACGGGAACACCACCGCATTTTGAACATCTTTGAAATTCAACTGTTGGATCAAACTCAACCTCGCATGAATTACACCTGCACATACCCTCGGCTATCATTGTTAGAGCACTATTGCATTTTGGGCAGCGGCAAGCCAATAGCATAACCATGTAATAGTACCGCTTCGCCTTACCAAAAAAATTCTGCACCGCCGCCGCCATGTCAAATGCAAGTTTTATTATGTTCATTCTTCAACTAACCGCTGGTTCTTTGGGGTAAACTTTCGACCGCAATTTTTACAAAGTCTGATTTTGCGAACGCCCATTGTTTTCGTTTTCCTGAAACCTTTGCTTACGGTATCCGTTGAACCATCATACGGACATTTAAAAGGCCTTCCTCTCGGCATAAACATCACCTCCGCGATACCTGTAAGGGGCCTGTGTATATAAATATGTCGATTCTTCAAAATATTGTGTAATAGCGACCCACTTTTTTGGCCTCTACTTGTTTTAATCTTTCAAAGTAAAATCAAGGCCGTAACCCAGTATTTTCTGACAGATAAGCATACCATCTCGCCAATTATCTAAGGTTCCATCGCTGGCCACAAGAATCTCTTTACCCAAATGATGCTTGGCTATTATCAGGCAGATTATTACAGCCAAGTCGTAAGGCTTGTAAGCGGTCTTGCAGCAGTTAAAATATAGCCCGATCTCTTCAGGATTATTATATATAGGTTTGCCGTGCTGGTCTCTTCTAATCTTGCGATATGACCATTGCGAATTTGATGTGCCTTTGCTCTTAGTTGTGCCATTCTTTCGGTTAAATATCCTTCGGCAGGGAGCATTTTTTTAAGCTGCTGCATAACATTGCCTGCATCTTCCGGGTGTTCGTTCAAAGTCCCCGTTTGCCTGCGGAGTTTTTTCATGTTTTTGGTTAACTTATTTGACAGGTGCCGCTGGCGATAGAGATCACTCATATCGTGGCGGACATTTGAAACATCCGGAAGATTAGCCTGTACATGAGGAAAACGAATTGAGTGACTACCGGTCTTGGACAGAAATGCGATCATACCTACTATCAAAGCAACTACGGTAATAGTTTGAATAATTTGCGAATCTACAGGTATTTTCAAACCAAGCATCCTGGCGATCAATATACTGGCCCCAATAGTAATACCGGCACCTGCCCAGCTGCCGCCGATATGGCGTATACACTGATACATAACAACTGCCAGGACAAGGATTGCAAAACCGACAGCTATCGGGCCGAGATTTTTGATTGAAAGGTCATTAGCCTGTTCCCACCAGACAAGGCCTATCGATAGAGCAAAACCAATAGATACGGACATCGCAATGGCTGCTCTTTGATGGTCAAATCTTTTGGCCAATACTGCATATACAAGCGATGTAAAGAATGCAAATGCCAGTACAAAATCAGGTATCAAAGACTCTAAAAGTTCATAGAGATTTAACTGGTTAAATATATTTTCGGGTCTCATGCGGGACACTCTGGGAAGCGAAGTATAAAAACTTTTTGATTTTTATGGCAAGACCGGCAAATAGATGAGCCGGTCTTGTCAGTTAAACAGGTCGGGGAGGTAAAGCAAATGGGTTATACACATTACTGGAAAAGGGTTGAAAAATTTGATAGGCAGCAATTTGAAAACGTTGTAAAGGATTTCAAGGCGGTGTTAAAACGCATATCTGGTCTTGTACCGTTAGCCGGTGGCCTTGGCCAAGGTGAGCCTGAAATAAACAGTAAAAGGATATGGTTTAACGGACCGGAAAATTGCGGGCATGCCGACAGGAATTTAGGAATTACATGGCCCCAGAAAGATGCTTCCGGTATTGCGTTTGTAGTAGAGAGATATGACGAAATTCCAACTGAAACTTTAATCACGATGTTATGTGGAGAGCAAGAGAAACTGTCCGTCAATGACAGCGATGTCTCGGGAACCTGGTTTGCAGGACTTAAACTCAAACACAGAAC
>JBHPGW010000151.1:0-2791 GCA_042569785.1 Planctomycetota bacterium
GTCCTCGGTAATAACGCTGGCTTTTTGCTCTTTCTCCAGAATTTTATTCGCGTCTCTTCTAATGTTACGAATACTGACTTTGGCCTGTTCACCCATCTGTTTAGCCTGGGCAACCATTTGTTTACGTCTTTCGCCGCTCAGCGACGGGATATTAAGCCTAACAAGTTTACCGTCAATAACAGGTGCAATGCTCAGGTCACTGTTTTTTATCGCTTTTTCGATCTCCCTGACGCCGGCCGGATCAAATGGCTTGATCACTATCAAATCGCTCTGCGGTGCCGCCAGAGTCGCCATCTGTTTCAAAGGCGTAGGTGTCCCGTAATAATCGACACACAAATTCTCAACTAAGCCCGTCGAAGCCCTGCCGGTACGCACCGCTTTCAATTCGTCAGCGAAAAACTCAACTGCCTTGTTCATACTCGTTTCATGTTCGGTAACTATTTTCTGCGTAGGCATACTGTGTTCAACCTCCTGTATTATGTTCAACTGATCAGCGTACCGATATTTTCACCGCAAAGAGCTTTGGTGACATTACCTTCTTTAAAAATGTTCAGCACTCTGATAGGTATCGCATTTTCGCGACAAAGGCTTATCGCCGAATGATCCATCACTTTCAGATTCTTTTCCAGCACATCCTGGTAAGATAGTTTCTCGAACAATTTGGCGTCAGGGTTTTTATGCGGGTCATCATCGTAAACGCCGTCAACATTCGTAGCCTTTACCAGGAGTTCAGCGTCAAGTTCCGAGGCCCGCAGAGCTGCGCATGTATCGGTAGTAAAAAACGGATTGCCCGTACCGCCTGCCAGTATTGTAACTCTGCCTCTTTCAAGATGGTGCAGCGCCCTTCGCCGAATAAACTTCTCGCATATCGCCGAAACCTCTATCGCGCTTAGAACCCTCGTAGGCTGACCAACAGATTCCAGTGTCTCCTGCAAAGCACAGGCATTGATGATCGTCGCCAGCATACCCATATAGTCCGCTGTATTTCTGGGTATCTCTGTCGCCTGTGAAAAAACCTGCCCCCGAAGAAAGTTGCCCGCCCCATTGACTATCGCCACTTCAACTTCCAACTCCAAGAGTTTAAGCACCCTGTGAGCGATCGACTTTATCTGCTCACCATCGATGCCGAAACCGCCGGGTTTACAAAAACTTTCCCCCGAAAGTTTGAGCAATATCCGTTTGTATTTGCTTTTTGCCATCCGTCGCACTTTTCAAAGCTTACACTCAAGTTCATTAAAGCCCGCTTTAACGCCGGATGCTCTTATTCTCCGACACTGAAGCAAACAAACCTTACCACTTTAGCTTCGCCGCCGGCCTGCTTACCAGCATCAGCGATAAACTGGCCAACGGTCTTACTGTCGTCCTTAACAAAAGGCTGAGCCAGCAGACAATTCTCGGCGAAGAATTTCTTCATCTTCCCTTCAACGATCTTGCCTATAATATTTTCCGGCTTACCCTTCATCTGCTCAGCGAATATCGCCTTCTCATGTTCGACCGTCTTAGCATCGATCCCGCTCTCATCCAGAGACATAGGCTTAGTCGCCGTGATGTGCATCGCAATATCGTTTGCCGCCTGCCTGAGAACATCCGAACCAGCCACGCTGTCATCGCTGGTATCGACCTGAACCATCGTACCGATCTTCTTATTAAAATGAATATACGTCGATATCAAACCAGTTCCATCAAGCTGAAACTTTGCGTAATCGCCGACTTCAGTTTTTTCGCCGGTCTGGCTGACCGCGTCTGTAAGCACCTTACTGAATTTCGTGCCGTCAATTTCGGTCTCTAAAACTGCGCCGGCACCTTCGTCGTCTTCACAGGCTATCGCGTAATTACCCAGAGTTTCCGCGACAGCAACAAAACCCTCGCTCTTAGCGACAAAGTCTGTCTCACAGCAAAGCGATACCAGCGCAACCGTTTTACCGTCATCGCTTGCCTGAGTCACTACCAAACCTTCCGAAGTTTCTCTGCCTGCTCTTTTAGCCAGAGTCGCAAGACCTTTTTTCCTAAGCAATTCCATAGCCGCTTCTACGTCACCGGCAGTTTCGCCAAGCGCCTTCTTGCAATCCATCATCCCCTGACCGCTCATCTTCCTTAGTTCCATTACCGCTGAAGCTGAAATTTCCGCCATCTTAAAAACTCCTGTTCTTGTATCGCGTATACTTACGTCGCGTTTTGTATATCGTTATTGTGTTTTGGTATCTTCCTGTGCAGGTTCTACCGAAGTCGGTTCTGCTGGAGCCGATTCTACCTTAGCCGGTTCCGCTGGCTTTTCCGCTGGTGCCGCTGCCGGTTCTGCTGATGCCGCAGTTTCCACTGGTGCCGCAACCGCGACGCCGCCGGCTTCGGGCTTATCCTCTGTAGCACGAGCTAATGTCTTTCGAGAACGGACACGCTTGGGCTTTTGCTGAACTTCGCTGCGAGCCTGTACCATCGTCTTACCGATCGCCACAGCTTCCGCCATTTCGTTAAGCAGCAAAGTGATCGCCCGGATCGAATCGTCATTGGCAGGAATGCCAACATCAACCGTATCAGGATCCGAATTCGTATCCAAAAGACCGATCGTTGCGATACCAAGCTTACGGGCTTCTGACAGCGCAAGGTATTCCTTACGCGAATCGGTTACCACAACAACGCCCGGCAAACGAGACATCTTGCGAACGCCGTCAAGGTTCGACTTGATCTTACGCATTTCACGTTTGAGACGTGACGCCTGCTTTTTACTCTCTTTCTCAAGAGTACCGTTGGCCTCCATCGCCTCAAGCTCTTCCAGCCTTTGCAGACGAGAACG
>JBHPGW010000152.1:0-2779 GCA_042569785.1 Planctomycetota bacterium
GGTATAGAAAGAGACTTGTATTTTACCCCTAAAGCATTGAGTCAGTGTAAATAGGAGCAACTATGAAAATAGCTATTTTCTTTAATTTAGAAACAGCATTATCACCAGCAATTATATTATTGAGGGATACGTAGCTGGAGAATTCGTCTATAGTGATTATTTGTTTCTGTTCTTGCTTCTTCATTACAATACGACCAATTCAACAATCTTACAAGATACCCTTCTCTTATAATAGCAGGACTACAGGCAGATGGTAAAACTACTTTAGGAAGAGCATTCCTAAATACACTTTGCTTACAAGTAAAAGAAATAGATGCTTCACTCATCCAGTCTTATAATCAAGTTATAGAGTTGTTCTATGCTTCTAACTCAAACAGGGGCTATGTGATTACTAATATTGATAGATTGCCCACTGTTTTCAATAAGATGTTCTACGACATCATAAGAAAAAGAGAATATACGATACTTAACCATGCTACAGATTGTGAAACAAGATACCCTGCTACTGGTGTTATTGTTCTAACTGCAAAAGATATATTAAAAGTATCTTCTCCCCTGCTCAAACAGATTCACTATATCATTAGTCATACTGAGCATAGTAATAAAATGAGAGAGCTTATACTTATTCAAAGATTAGTAAATGCTGGAGTTAAATACTCAGATGCTTGTATTAAAAAAATAGTTAATAAGACAGCAGATCTAACTGCTATGATTAGTTTGCTCAGGTTGTGCATGGATATAGTAAAAGCTGACTATAGGGACAATCTAACTATGACTGATGTTGATAAAGCTGTTAAGATGGAGTTTGGGATGTAGTAATTTTCCAGACGGACAAAAAATAATTACTATCGATAGTAATGATATTATTTTTTTGGAAAAATTAAAAATGATAATTAGAGCAATTACAAATAACAACGGCAAAACTATCGACAGATACAGTGTCTATTTTTATGATGGTAGTTGTCTTACTTTAAGTAGTAATCCAGATTCTCCACAAGGAGTTAGTCAGTGGGGAGAATATTTTGGGATTAATGACAGCCATTTTGAAGAAGCTGCAGAAAATAAAAACCACATAATACCTGGGACTGATGAACAGATGATTAACTTCTTTGAGTTGCCAGTAATAATTCAGGCTCATGTCGAGAAGAGAATTATAGAATCTAAATAAGAATGGAGATAGGTTAATGTCTTTTGAATTCAAATGCACTAAATGCGGTGGTACGATTTTAGAAGTAATCCAGACAGATGCAGTTATAACTTCTCAAATTATTGACATCGATGAAGAAGGTTATTTTGAATATGAGCAGATTGATTGTGATGGCGGTAATGTTGATCGTTACCAATGCTATAAATGTGGTGATGTTCTGAAAGATAATGACGGAGAATCGATAACAACTGAAAAAGAAGTTTTTGAGTGGGTTAAGCAGAACTGCAAACAGGATAAGGAAAAAAGTTAGTCTATTCCAGTTCTTTGAGTAGTTTGGTAAAGGCTTTCTTGGGATCTATCCCACAGGCTTTGCTCCATGCTATGAATTCTGTAATATCGACTCGTCTGTTGGCTGTTTCACAGTTATATACCCATGACTGGGGCTTTTTAAGCCTTTTTCCTATTTCCCGTTGTGTTAAACCTGCTTTTTCTCTCATCTGCCGTAGGTATGCAGGTAGTTTTCGATAGGCCAAGTTATGTTGTGATTTAGTTGCCATGACATTAGTTTAATGTCAAAAGCCCTTGACACGAGTTAAGTGTCAGGATATAATAGGAGTATCTTGTTATTTGTAGGGGGAGAGGATGATGTGATGAAGAGAGAGAATAGGATAGCTATAACCCAGTTTCTATAGGATTAGATTTCTATAGGCTGGGTTTTTTTGTTTTTAGAGAGGAGAAATAGTTTTTTTGTAATGGTGGTTTCAGTAATTACCTTATTAATGACCTCTTATGGCTTTGCTAATTATCAATACTTGAATGAATGGGGATCTCTTGGTACGGGAGATGGGCAATTTAACAATCCAACAGGTTTGGCGTTTGACCAATCAGGAAATGTTTATGTTAGTGATCAAGACAATCATCGTATTCAAAAATTTACAGGTAATGGAGAATACATTACACAGTGGGGTGATTTTGGCACAGGGGAAGGGCAATTTAACATGCCAGTAGGCATTACTACGGATTCTTCTGGAAATGTTTATGTTGCTGATGTATTTAATGATAGAATTCAGAAGTTTTCGAGCAATGGTGAATATATTTCTCAATGGGGCAGTCTTGGTTCAGGTAGTGGTGAGTTCAATAAGCCATTTGATGTTGAGATAGATTCACTTAACAATATTTATGTTGCTGATCTCTATAATCATCTCATCCAAAAATTTACAAGTGATGGATCGTTCATTACAATGTGGGGAGAGGGGGGGAAAGAAACTAGTCAGTTCTTGCATACAGTAGGAATAGCAATAGACTCCTCCGATTATATCTATGTCAGTGACCACGATAATAATCGAATTCAAAAGTTTAGTAGTGATGGTAGTTTTGTTGATATATGGGGTGGCATTGACCCATATAATGGAGGTGGAGCAAATATTGGAAGCGGAGACGGACAGTTTGATCATCAGGTTGGTATAGCAGCAGACGAAAATGACAACATTCTTGTGGCTGATACGGATAATAGTCGCATTCAAGTATTTACTGATGATGGAACATTTATTGATAAATGGGGGAGCTATGGAACTGGAACTGGTCTGACCCCGAACTATGTACCACACTTGATTAGAGAGTTATCCGCCTGTT
>JBHPGW010000153.1:0-2754 GCA_042569785.1 Planctomycetota bacterium
CCGTGTCCAGAAATAATAAAATGCTGGAAGTGAATTATTCAGCAAGCCCTAAGTATCTTTTCTTAAAAAGTTCCGCGAAGCGGCTCCGAAATTTTAACTTTTACACTTTAACTTTTTAATTTCCAAGATGCCCTAATGCTAACAGGCCGTAGTAGGTGTATTCGCAGTCAATGGTTTTATCGGCCCGGTTCGCATGGAAGCTGCCTTTGCTGGTCCATAGGCTATCGACAAAATCCAGGGTTTTTTCTTTTATGCTGTCGATTTTAAAGCCGGTAACACTCAACGCATGCACAGAGGTCGCAGTCGATAACAGGTCCGGCATCGGTGCGCCCGCAACTGCAACAAAGCCGCCGCTATCGGTACATTGGTTAAGCAGCCAGTCGCCGTGTTTGTTATCTATTTTTTCCCCCAGATGATGCAGTGTAATCATCGCAGCAGCAGTCGCATTAGTCGAGCCGACAGGTATCGATGAATTATTAGTAAACCCGCCGGCACTTACACAGAGCCTGCCGATACATTTTATTACATCGTCCTGGTTCGGCAATTCAACCCCCAAATCATGGTAAGCACCCAACGCAAAAAAACACTCATATACCGTCGCAACTTCACAGCGGAACCGTTCAAGTGCGTTCACTAACCTTTCACGCAGCGAGTTTTCGATACGGCCTTGTGTAAGGTTAGCATAACAGCGAATCAGAGATGCCAAATGGATCAAATCCAGGTTTTCAAGATCGGCGAATCCATCGAGAAAACTGAGTGTCTGTTCGCTGGCTAAGGGCTCCCCCAAAGCTGACAGCACTTCTAACCCAAAGACGGTATAGTACAGATCGCTTTTATCACTGCGTCCCCGAAACCCGCCATCGGGATTGACACTTGCTTTTAGAAAATCGACAACTAACGGCTCCGAATCAGCCAACAGCGATTTGCCCCTGCTAAGACTGGCTATCATTTGGCTTCGTATAGTCATTGCAACAGCCCATCATATCGATCTCATTAAATATCTTACTAACCATTCTCCGCAGCAGCTGTTTAAAGCAGGCGTTGTCGAGCTTCTCAAGAGCCGTCACCGCCCGCTGTTTATAATCATCAAGCATCTCAATCGCCGCGGCCTTAGCGTTACCAGCCCTTTCAGCGGCAATTGCAGTGAATAATGAAGCCGACCCTTGCGAAATGCCACCACTATCAAAATCATCAATATCATCTCTGATCTGATAAGCAACCCCAAGTGCCCTGCAGTACCGCTTGAGTAATTCATCGAGCCCCGAATCCGCAGTAGCTGAGAGTACCCCGATCTTCAATGCCACCTCAAATGCGGGCGAAGTCTTCTTCTCGAATATCTCAATGATCTTTTCAACACTCAAAGCTCCCTGCTGCTGCCGCCATTGCAATTCAGCCCCCTGCCCCAAAAGCAGATCACCAACGTTAAGCGCAATAGGTATCCCGAATTCCTCATGCAAAGTCTTTTCGCCATATCGCAAAGCGTCACCATCTTCTATATCGTCATGAATCAAAGAAGCCTTATGAAAACACTCCACCGCGATCGCGGCCTTTACAAGATCATCGTCAAATTCATCGCTGCCTACCATCGCATGATGGGCACAAACCGCAATAAAGGGCCGCCATCTCTTGCCCGATTTAGCCATCCACTTCAGTGCGATCTCTTCGGTTTCACTTTCACCGCCATCCCAGAACGACCTCAACGTTTCGAGTTGAAACAGCTCATTGACCTTATCGCGCAGTTCCGTCATGTCGAGCCGGTTAGTAGTCACCGCAGAATTTTCATAAAGAGCATCCAGCACCCAGTCTACATCAACTTCGGTATCGGCGCATCCATCGTACAACAAAGGTATCGCAACCCCCGGCACCGCACCAGCTTCCATATACGCAAACGTCTTTTCCAAAACATTCATACAGCTAACCCCCACGATCGCCTGTATCTTACCGGTCGAGATAAGTGACATCACGATCGGCGAACCCTCAGCAACAAGAACCGCATAGCCCAAATCTTCAGCCTGCGACTTTATGTCACCAATAACACACCGCCCGCATTTTTCGCAAACAAGCCCTAAGTTATCAAACTCAGCCGGGCAATTCTGTTCGTCGCGCAAACACTTGGCAAGTAAAAGCAGCCTCTTATCGTAAGACGTAGCTGAAACCACCGGTCGCCATATCTGGTTATTGACAAGGATCGCCAAAAAATCGATATACGTATAATTTATCTCGTTTACACGGATGATCGTTTCGCAATGTTTTCGCAATTGAGTTAACGATATTGGCCCGACAAGTTTTCGTCCGCTGACATACTCTTCGGCAAGAGCACGCAACTTATCGCGCATAGCCCTGGAGCCAGGAATATTCTCCTGAGACTGCCTCGATGAACGGATTATATCTTTGCCTTGTTCAAACATTTTCGCGTTCTCTTATCTCTCGACCAATCTTTTTAAATGTACTCCTCCAGGCGGCAACTTCAGTCGTACCCAAAGCTCGCAGTGCAGCACGCTTAACCCATCCGACACCGCCAGCCCGCTGATTGTCCCAGAACAATCGCGGCACCATCTTGAAATTTATCTCGTAGCATGTCCTGTAAAGTTCCAGATGGTCGCTCGTCATATTATCAACGGTAAAACGAGGCTGGTCAACCGATAAAGGCTCGAAAAATATCGGGAAGATAACCGCGCGCTTACCGCCCAGGTATTTCACCAGTTCCAGCGTCGCTCGTACATCGGCCTCTGTTTCACCGGGCAGACCCAGGAT
>JBHPGW010000154.1:0-2733 GCA_042569785.1 Planctomycetota bacterium
AGGAGCCTTAATACCAAATTTCTCCGCATCCTTCGTAATATGATCGAGCGGTTCGATAAGAATGGCAGCGCTCTTGTGATGATCGATAATAACAGTAAGCTGCCCGATGTTGTAAAGTCGTATACGCGGGTGTTCGAAATATCGTTTCCGGATGAGAAGGAACTGCAGGAGATCATTCGTGCGACTCTGCTGAGGCTTCACCGTAAAAAGCCGATCGAAGTTGGTATCAGTCGAAAAGGACTCGATACGATCGTTCGTAATCTTCGGGGACTGACACGGCGGCAGGCTGAACGGATCATCAGTGACACAATTGCTGACGATCAGCGATTCGATGATAACGATATCAATGTTGTTATCTCAAGTAAGAGGCGCATGGTTCAACGCAATGGGCTGCTGGAATATGTTAAGACGCCTTTGGATCTGAGTGAGATAGGGGGGATGAGACAGCTGAAGGAGTGGCTTAGCTATCGTGAAAACGCTTTTACGAAGGATGCGGAGAAATTTGGTATTAAGGCTCCTCGTGGTGTTCTGATGCTTGGTGTTCAGGGGGCAGGCAAGAGCCTTTGTGCCAAGGCGATCGCGACGGCGTGGCATCAGCCATTACTTAGATTGGATCCGGGGTCACTGTACGCGAGTTATATTGGTGAATCGGAGCGTAATCTTCGCCAGGCTCTGCAGCAGGTTGAGATGATGGCGCCGGTTATTTTGTGGATCGATGAGATCGAGAAGGCATTCGCATCGGCGGCGAGTAGAAGCGCTGACGGAGGACTTTCGCAAAGGATGTTCGGGACGCTATTGACGTGGCTGCAGGAACATGAGGCGCCGGTGTTCGTGGTTGCTACGGCTAATGATATCGAGGCTCTGCCGCCGGAACTACTTCGTAAGGGTCGGTTCGATGAAATATTTTTTGTCGATCTGCCTAAGCCTAAAACGCGCGAGCAGATATTCGCGATCCATTTGAAAAAACGCGGCCGAGACCCGGAGAAATTCGACCTGGGTCAGTTGGCTGACACAAGTGAAGGTTATAGCGGAGCGGAGATCGAGCAGGCTGTTATATCGGCGATGCACGGGGCGTACGCTAATAAGAAAGAGCTTGATACAGAACAGATACTCGGTGCGTTGGAAATGTCACCACCGTTATCTGTTACGATGGCTGAGAGTGTTCAGAGTTTGCTGGCATGGGCTAAGGGGCGGTGTGTGCCGGCGGATTGACAGGGGAAATCAAGGGTTAAATAGATGTTTTAGTTTGGCAGATTTTTCTTGACTTACGGTTATAATTATGGTATATATAATTGTAATGCAGGTTAGCCCCTGCGGTGTTCGTATGGGAAGAACGATTTGAAAAAACCGATACACCCTATAAGGGAAATCGGATCTTGATGGATCGGAAAAGCCCACTCGATGGGACTTTCGGACATGAGCACACGATTGCCCACTTTGGAAATACAGGGTTTCTTCAAACGCTTTCTTACGGCATCAGTGGAGGTAACTTAGCACTAATTAAAAGGCTTGCTTAGGCGGGCCTTTTTTTATGCGCACTTCGGGGAAAGATTAACCACAGATTCCTCAGATTTTAAAATGATTTTCACAGATTTTTTTACCACGAATAAAAATTATTATATAAAACCACTAACGTTTGTTATTATTGGTGCGTCTATATATGTGAGGACGCATTTTGCAAAGCGATATTATTGGAGACAACTTAGATATTTTTGGGCTTGTCGAGGCGAGCGGGGGGGGCGATAGAGGTGCGTTCGATGAATTGGTACGGCTTTATCAGGTAAGGGCTATGCGGGTTGCAATCGGGATACTCGGTGACGCGAATGAGGGGTGTGAGGCAGTTCAGGTGGGTTTTGTTAAGGCTTATCTGAATATTGACAAGTTAAAAGATGTGCGGAACTTCGAGGGGTGGCTGTTGCGGATCGTGGCTAATGCGGCGATAAGTCAGCGAAGATCGGGTAAACGGCGGTCAGGGCAGGTAACGATCACGGACTGCCTTGAGGATAAGAAAAATGTTTCGCCTTTAGAAAGTGAGATAGCTGGTGAACTTAAAGAGGCGATCACTCAGGCGATGGGTAAGCTGTCGAAGAAAGAGGCTAAGGCGATGGGGCTTTTTGGACTCAGAGGTATGACGCATAAGCAGGCTGGGCGGATAATGGGGTGCTCGGCTGGGACGGTTCGATGGCATGTTTATAGGGCGAGAGTGAAATTGAAGGTGCTGTTGAAAGAGTATTTGTAAGGGCGCTATGGGAAGTGAAAAAGAAAAAATTGAATTGCTTATTGAGCAGAATGTTCAGCAGCAGTTAGATGGGGTTGACTTCGAGCGATTGGGCCGCGCAATATCGGAGCGGATAGAAAAAGAGCCTGTCTGTGAGTCAGTGTCAGTTAGATTTCCGAGAGTTTATAAAATGGCGGTTGGTATTGCGGCGATGTTGGTGGTTGGGGCTGGTTTGTGGTATTTGGTTGGTGATTTTACACCGACTACAGCGGAGCAGGGAAAAATAGTTTCGTTGGAAGAGCAGGTTCGTCAACTGTCGGCCAGGGCTGACGCGACATTGAGGCTTGTTGAACAGATGGTTGCAGAGCAGCAGCGGCAACGCCGACTTAATGAGCTTAAGATCGAAACGGTGAGTGTTTCAGATCCTTTGGAAAAGATGCAGGAGCAGGTAGACAGGACGGCTTTTATTTTGATCTATCAGGCTGACAGGATGTATAAGGAGCTTGGCCTGAAAG
>JBHPGW010000155.1:0-2686 GCA_042569785.1 Planctomycetota bacterium
TATCGCAGCGGTTGGATTCGGAATTTCTAAATTCGTATTTGGGAAAATATTACGTTTAGCAGGAACAACCGCTCCATTCGGCAGTGTACAAGGAACTGTAACTTTCTCACCAGCGATCACAGGCGTTCGCGTAAGGGCGTAGAAGTTATCGAGTCTTTCCTCAGCGACAGCTTTAGTAAGCAAACTGACAATAACGCCTGCCAGCAATCCGCCAACCAGGTAAAATATCATTTGCCACGGCAGATACATTTCCATACCGCTGCTCTTTTCTATTACCAGCCTGAAATTTCCCTGGCCGGAAAAACCTGCTATCCACGAAATAAAGAATCCCTGCGTGGTCAGCCACCATATCCCGAATGCCGTCAGCGTTGCCGCCCAGGCACCAGCTACGGTCGTTCGACGCCAGAAAAGCCCCATCCAGAAAACGATCCCCATCATCGGCGAGATCATCCAGAATATCTCGAGACCCTTAACAACATTCGGCAGCCAAAACGCGAAACTCACCCCGCCGGCGACCACTACAACCGCTGCGATACGACCGACCAGTATATAATTCTTCTGACTTTTGTCAGGCCTGAAAAATCTGTAAAAATTTTCTGTAAACAAGGCCGACGATGCTATCATAAACGCGTCGCACGAACTCATCACAGAAGCCAGCAGTGCCGCGATAAATATCCCAAGCGCTCCCGGAAATAACTTAGGCAAAAAGTCACCCGCTACCGCACCAAAGACCTTATCCGGCTCAACGTCACGGCCGATCTGCGCAAAATATACGATAGCCGCTACTCCGGTAAGAGCCCACGCCACCGTGCAAAACCGCTTGATCAAATTGCCAAACAATACTCCGACACGCCCTTCCATCTCCGTCGTTCCCGCTGAGCATGTGCCTATAATGTGAGGCTGTGCTACCCAGCCAACCAATGCGTTAAACGTGATTATAATTATGTAGAAAAGCCCGATCCCTGCCGGCGCTACAAGTGACATCATACTCGGATCGCTTATCTTTTCACGCACACCCTCAAGCCCGCCTACCTCCCCCAACACTAAAGGCAGAAGCAGAAACGAAAAGATGATGGTTAATATTCCCTGGATAAAATCCGTTATAATAGCCGCTGCCAATCCGCCGGCAACACCATAAATTACAAATATAACTGTCATAAGAGCTATCGCAAGATTAGCCGAAAGCAATCCACCGGTACTGGCTGAAATCACCTCGCTCGAACCTTTGAGCATCACCCCAATACTGGCCGCCAGATTCAGCATCCCGATCACCGCGAATAACATCGCTACGCTTGGATCGAACCTCGCACGGAAAACATCAGCCGTAGTTATCGCGCGAAACCGCCTGAATACCGGCGCTATCAGCCAATAGAAAGGCGTACAAGGAAGCCAAAGCCATTGATACCATATACCTGACAGTCCGTTAGTGTAACTTTTCGAGGCGACGCTTACTGCCTGGTCGGAATGCGTACCGGCTCCGAACGAGAACATTATCATCATTGCTTTACCGAATTTGCGAGGCATGAAAAAATCGTCACTACTTTTGATCTTCCTGCCGACCCACACCCCGATAAACGCAACCCCCGCTAAATAAACCCCCAATACCAACACATCAGCAATACGCAGTCCAAGCATAATATTTACTTCCCTATAATACGCAACATGAGTTATTCCCACTCTATTGTCGCTGGCGGCTTACTCGAAATATCGTAAACCACACGGTTGACTCCGCGAACCTCGTTTATGATCCTGCTGGAAATTATCCCTAATACCTCGTAAGGTATCTGCGAAAAATCCGCCGTCATAAAATCAACCGTCTCGACCGCCCGGATCGCGATAACGTTTTCATAGCTGCGCTCATCGCCCATCACGCCAACCGTAGAGACCGGCAAAAGTACCGCAAGTGCCTGCGATATCTTCCTGTACAGACCCGCCGACTTGATCTCATCGATCAGTATCTCATCCGCCGCCCGCAAAACTTCAAGCCTTTCAGGAGTAATATCACCGATTATCCTCACCGCCAAACCAGGCCCCGGAAACGGATGTCGCCACACCAAATCTTCGGGCAGACCAAGATACTCACCGACAACTCGCACCTCATCCTTAAACAGGTCGCGTAAAGGTTCGACCAATTCAAAGCCTAATTCTTCCGGCAGCCCGCCAACATTATGATGCAGCTTAATATTAGCCGCCGGATTGCCGTCCTTGGAACCGGACTCGATAACATCCGGATAAAGCGTCCCCTGCGCAAGGAACTTAGCGTTTTTTATTTTCGCAGCCTCTGCCTTAAACGCCTCGATAAATTCGCCCCCGATTATTTTTCGTTTCTCCTGCGGGTCGGTAACGCCTTTCAATTTCGTCAGGAACTGGTCGGCCCAATCGACTACGTGCAGATCGATATGAAAATGGCCCCGAAAAGTCGACGCCACCATCTCCCGCTCATTTTTCCGCAGCAGTCCGTTATCGACAAAAATACATACCAGCTGATCGCCGATCGCCTTATGAAGCATCTTCGCCACAACCGACGAATCAACCCCGCCGCTTAGCCCGCATATAACCATCGACTTGCCAACCTGTTTACGAACCGCGTCAACAGTGTCGGCCACAAAATCGCTCATCTTCCAGTCGCCTGAGCACTGACAGATATCGTACAGAAAATTCTTCAATATCTGCGTACCTTTTGGCG
>JBHPGW010000156.1:0-2555 GCA_042569785.1 Planctomycetota bacterium
CAGCCTTGTCCTCACGATGGCCTAAATGCGAACAGAAAATATTAAAATGCTCTAAGGTTCATTTATATAAGGACGGACATTTGGAGGTAGTGGAAAAAGTTCCGATTGATGTCTTACCAGTTGCATTCAAAAACTTTCCTACCATGCTTGATAAGGGTGGAAAATTGTTCCTCAGTTTGCGTAAATATATTGTGAGAAACTCAGGTAACCATCTTAGTAGTAGAGCACGAGAATGGCTAAAAATATGCAGAAGGCTTGTTGGTATACCTACATTCACCTTTGGTAAGACAACAAAGAAAATTAGGAACAAAGGAAGAAAAGGAAAAAAGAGAAGATGACCGTCAATTTTACATTGGGGGGGGCGTTTTTATTTTTTTCTTCTTCGGGTTAGTAGGTATACTACTACTGCGGTTATTATTATTACTACCAGGACTTCGCTTGGGCCCATTAGGACTGCTTGCATTTTTTTGCCTTTAATAGTCTGCGAGTTTTTTTGCTAATGGTTTACGGTCGAATCTCATGAAAACTGGTAGGCCGTCTTCTGCTATTGTTATTGGTGCCTGGCCTTGTACTAAGGGTTTAACATAATCTTTCATTGCTTTGGTTATGCCGTTGCCGGCTGCGTTTATATATTCTGCGGGGACCTTTTTTTCACCGTTGGCTACGTCGCTTAGTTCGGCTAAGCCTGTGGTGCATTTATATTCGGGGCTGTCGGCTCGGATCAGGGTTACCATTTTGCCGTTCTCGCCTGATAGCGCTGCTTCTACTGCTTTTTGGCCGCAGAGGTAGGCTTCGTTGACATCTGTTAGTGATGCGAAGTGCATTGCGCATCTTTGGTTAGTGCCTAATTTATTGAAGCGTGCCTTTATGCCTACTTCTTTTTCGATAACAGCTTTCAGCATTTCCGCTACGCCTCCAAGTTGGGCATGGCCGAAACTGTCTTTGCCGAACGTGCCTGAGTCAGCGGTGACATATTCGCCGTTCTCATCTTTTAGGCCTTCACCTGCTACTATGAATACTCTTTTGTATTCTTTCAATACTGCTTTAACGTCGGTTACGAGTTTATCGAAAGTAAAGACAGCTTCCGGCATATAGATAAGGTGCGGTGCGTCTTGCGGTTCTCTGGCGGCTAAACCAGCAGCAGCTGCGATCCAGCCTGCGTTTCTGCCCATGACTTCTAATATTGTGCAGGTGTCGGTTGTGTAAAGTGCTTCGGTATCTTTGCCCGCTGACATTGCGCTGGTTGCGACGTATTTTGCAACGGAGCCATAACCTGGGCAGTGGTCAGTGCAGGCCAGGTCGTTATCTATGGTTTTGGGTACGCCTATACAGGTTAGCTCATAGCCGGTATCTTTTGCGAGTTTGTTAACCTTATCAGCGGTATCCATCGAGTCGTTTCCGCCTGCGTAGAAAAAGTAGTGAATGTTGTGCGCCTTGAAGACGTCGAGGATCCTTTCGTAGTCGATTTTGGATTCTTCGAGCGATTTGAGTTTGTATCTGCACGATCCGATAGCCGCAGCCGGTGTTTGCTTCATGGCTTCTATGGTTTCCGGTTTTTCCGCGGTGATATCGAACAGGTCCTCTTTGAGTACGCCCAGGATGCCATTGCTTGCGCCTAAGACTTTTCCGATCCTGCCGGAATTGATCGCTTGCTGAATTACACCGCATGCGCTTGAATTGATTACCGCGGTAGGGCCGCCGGACTGGGCGATGATCGCGTTTGGTTTTGTATCTGCCATGGTTTATCCGTTGTGATTATCGTGAGTTAGTTTTTAGTTTGCTTTGTTTTTAGGAACTCCTTTCCCCATCCGATTAGTATGCCGTCGTCGAAGATAAGTGGGGTCAGATCCTTATCGGTGATGAAGGAGGGGTTGGCGCTGTAGATGACGCTGTCGAGGTCGGTATAATAGTAGAGGACTTCGTATTGGGTTGCTCCTGGCTGGATGATCTCGCTTTTGTATGGATTGTTGACCCTTGTCTCTCCGAACCTTCCACCAGCCGAACCTGTGCCCATAATCTCGACTACCTGCTGTTTAGTCATACCAACAGAGAGTTTCAAGAGGTTTCCTCTGTTTCTGGTTCTGGTTTTTTCGAGTGAAGATACGCAGCCGACAAGTCCTATGCAGAGCAGTAATACCAGGATAAACTTTTTCATAACTTCGTCCTTTTATAATAGTTGGCCAAGGATAGCATTACCTGACACATGTCTCACCGGTAATATGTGTTTGACTTGTTGTACCTTGTTTGGTGCTTCGCACCAACTAAGGAGGTTTTTCGCTTTACAGCCAAAAGATGAACAAGAAGGAAAGAGCATATGAGCAAACACATGCTCCTGTCCATCTTCCGGCATCGACCAAGCGCTCGGGATGCTCCTCAGCAGAGCCCTATCCTCTTGATCGACAATTATGATTCTACTTTTACTGTTACTGAAGTCAAGCATTTTTACCTTCCAATTCTTTATCGATTTGTCGATACGCTTCAACAAGCGATACGCCACAGTTTAGAGCATTTCAAGTTTGTATGTTCATATAACCACATGATTCAAACCATCCTTT
>JBHPGW010000157.1:0-2341 GCA_042569785.1 Planctomycetota bacterium
TGCTACAATAAATCAAGTTGCAATGCGGAATTTACAGACTTATGGGATGGCTGTGTTTTGAATTTTGTTCTATTTTCCGCCGTAGATCAGTCGCATTTTGCCTATGTTTGGTATCACCGCGAAGCGTGATTTGGCGAATGGTTTGAATCCGCTGGGCCAATAAACAAGTACCGCTTTGCCGACCATATACTCTCTTGGCACGATCCCCTCGCGGTATAAAATGTCGTTGTTCCCCAGTCCCTTACGCCGCCACCATCTGCCGTCTTCGCTGTTCGGGCTGTTATCGCCGAGCACGAAGAACTCATCTTTTTCCAGCTTGAACGGATTGCCTTGTGTCGCTCTGCCGGGTTCGCCGTTGCCGTAACCCTTTTCGGAAATGTAGTGAGTGTCCCTGAAGACAGCTATATGCGAAAGCATCATTTTGCCAGCACCGAAAATTCTCACTTGAGGCTGAACATCATTTTGCCTTTCGCCCGCATCGTCAGGAGCTTGCCCAAGATCATAGACGATTTTTTCTTCGCCAACCTCGAAGATCAGTTGGTGGTCAACGTTGGCAAATTTGACCAACGTTGCGGATTTAAAGCTCGGCCTAACCGCTTCACGCGTACGTGCAAGCTCAATTATTTCACCGTCAGGAGTCGCTTGACTAATAACCATATCCCCGGTATTGTCCCAGTAGGCTTTGTACGTAATTCGGTATTTGCTAAGTTCAGCGCCAACACTTACAGGTCTATCATCATCGCCGCCTACATAAAAGCGAACCATCAAATCACTGCAGTAAGGCCTATACTTATGGCCCCTAACGTCGTTATAGGCATAATTAGCCCTGAAGTCGTTACCGATCGCGGTATCATAGACAAGCCAGTTTTCACCCGGATCGTCGAGGCGAAACACCGTCAAATTATCCTTATTATTCAGCACCCACTTTGAATCCTTAAAATTCCTGAAAGGCTGCGACCACCTATGCCCGTTGAACGACCCCCTGTTCGGCCGGGCCGGCCTGTAGTCATTATCATAGACAGGCATCCACATTTCATTTTGAACCTTGTCCGGCTTGCGTTCGATCCGGCCGTCGACATAAATGTCACCATCTATTATCTCGATCTCTTCGCCCGGCTTACCTATCAGCCTTTTGATATAGTTTATCGTCGGGTCGAGCGGATTCTTAAAAACCACAACATCCCAGCGTTTAGGCTCGAAAAACTGATATATACACTTGAGTACAAGTATCCTGTCACCATTGGAAACTGCGGAAGTTGTTTTATTCGTAAGCAGATAACCGCAGCTTGGACAGCTACTCACAGGCACAGGGACATTGTTCGATGGTATGGTGTCAGCAGGCATTTGATACATTTCCGGAACAAAACCGGTTTCGTACTGAAAACCGCATTGCGGACAGCGAAGCCGAAAATGCGCCCCCATAAGCGTCTCAGCCATACTGCCGGTAGGAATACGATACGCTTCCATCACAAACGCGCGAAACACAAAAGCCAATATAAAAGCGGTTATAAGCCACTCGAAGGTGTTGGCGATCTCGGCAGCCCTGTTTTTTCGAGCCCTGCTTTTGTCAGTATCTTTTTTGATCATTTAAATTATACCTTAAACATTAAAAACGATGATTATGCCGATAAAACACTCTTCGGTCAATGAACTATTTGTCATTGAAGATTATTTTCCCACATTGACTAACAGAGCCACAACCATCAGGAAGAGGTAAATTAAGGATAAAAGCCTTCTTACGCTGAATTTCCCATATTAATATTATATCCCTACTCAGTTAAACCTCTGAGGCTTATTTTCAATAGAATATTCGCTGGTTGACAAAACTCTAAATATTGGTGTACTCAATATCCGCGTTTGTAAACTATACCATTGGAATTGACCCAGAAAACCTGGGAGTCCATATAAGAACCAGAAAAACTCCCGCGCTTCTTATTACTATGCCTAACTAATAATCCCTCATCAATTGAAAAAGCACTCCATGACATAATATTTATTTAACAATTATAAGCAGCTAATGATTCAGGTCAATGGCAATTACGCTGGAGACAACTAAAAATCCAACAACTTAATTATTCTTCAATAATAAAGCTTTTCTCTGGCAATTTTTTTGTGCCCGACACAGTACGATCTTCTACCTCAAATTCATAATAGATTTCCATGCTACAAGTATGTTTACCGGGGTGCAGTTTGCTCACTTGAATATTTCCTGTTCTGGCCATCGGACCCTCATATGTAAAAGGCTCTCCATGTAGCTGGCCGTCAAGATAATGCCTGCTAACTGTTTTCACAGCCATCCCATAGGAAATCAAATATGAGAGTTCTTCTAAAATAGCGGCTT
>JBHPGW010000158.1:0-2328 GCA_042569785.1 Planctomycetota bacterium
ACGAACCTGCTAATTCAAAAGAAAAAAGAATTTACAGAAAAAATGTTGCTTAATCAACTCGTGACGCACCCAATTTGCTTTTTCCACAACTCCGGTTTCGGCTATCCAATTGGCAACAACCAATATGTTGCCCAACAGGAAGATGGCCCCAATCAATAAAATGATAAAGATTTTTCTGCTTGTTAGTGTCATTTCTATACCTTTCAAAAAAGTTAACATTACCACGTTAAAGGTTAATATCACGAAAGAGAAAGCGCAAGAAAAAACTTGGAAAAACTTTGTGATAAACCCTGTAATTTACATAAGTTGCGCGCTAAAAAGAAGTTGCAGTCGCATTTGGTTCATCAAAACCAGTTCTGATTGTTGTGTTTCTATTTTCATCACCTCTCCAGCATGAACCATTCTATACGAAAGCCCATGCCAGCTTCTTTGTTAATCCATATTTCAGCAGGTGCCTCACGGTCACTGTACTCAATATTGAACTCATATCCTTGTCGCCTAAGTTCTGTATCAATTCCCATCTTGTTTCACCTTCGTGCCCTCAGTTCAGGCACTGTTCAACTCTTGGCAGTGCCTGAAATTCCTCAACAGGCTTTTTGAAAATAATACAGTACTCATGTTTGATAGGAACATCTTCGAGCTTGCCGTATTTTTTGCGGTCACTTGTGCAGTTGTGCTGAACTTTGATGATTATACTTCTAATTTCTCCACAGGGAAACGCCAAGATATCTTTGATAATTGGTGTGTATTTCCCTCTTCTACGAACATCACCAACAAGTACCGCTAATCTGCCGCCAACCTCAAGGGCTTCGTAGCATCGCTCCAAACATATCATCAAGAGTTTGCGGAATTCTTCATAGCTTTCGCAGTTACTTAAATCACCTGCCCCGTTTGAGTACCTGATGATATTCCAATAAGGCGGGTGTATCCAACAAAAGTCGAACTTGCCTGGCAACTCTTGCCTTGCTAGATCAAAGCCATTCCGCAAATCACCGCCCCAGTAACTGATGCCTGTTTTCTTATACTTGTTCAGCCCATTAACAACATCTCTGCTTGTACCAGACCCCTCCATTGGGTCGCAAATTTTTTGGGCACCATATCTGAGGATGAGGTCTTTTATTAATCTCCCACTGCAATTGCCTCTGTACCTATGGTCACCAAAAGGCCCGCGGTTTGAATATGACACCACAGAAGTCATATCTTCATCTTCGGCATAGATATCGTAAAATCCTTCGCTTAATCTGTCCAGTAAGCCATCCGATACGGCCTCTGACAGTCTTGCCCGTATTGTATGTTCCGGAGTTTCAGGTCTTTGCCGTAATATCTCAATATGCATTTGGCGTATGTGGCTTGCACCATTGGCATCCATAAATTCTAAGATTAAAGTTCGTATCGAAACATCTGACATTTTCTTGCCTCCCCTGACTCAAGCGGCCAGGACTCATTGATTATGTAAACGGCGGAGTAAAAGTGTACCACCTGGCGGAACAAAAATGTACCACCCACTCACTATATAGCCGAGACCGCCCCGGCTGTCAACATTCAATTTTGACCGGCACTTTTCTTCTTACTGGCTAAGCGTTTGCGGCTCTGCTCGAGACGATAGTCGAACTTGTCATCCGGCAAAGCAATAGCTGCGATACGATCTTCTGCAAGTAATTGTTTTTTACTCAGCGAACATTTGCCGCGTAAGATTCGATCAAGATCAGATTTACAGCAATCGCGTAAAAGTTTGTTAAGCTCATCATAATCTTTGACCTGCGGAACAGGAACCATGAAATTCAGCCTGGCATATTTTACACTGCCTTCTACTATACCCTTTTCATTGGGCCTTCTGACATTGCAGAAGTGAGGCTCAAAAAGATAATGGCTGATGATCCGCTTAAACTCAGCTGTGTGTTTACGCTTGTGGTGGGTAAATATCTTTGTAACTGCTATGCGGGTATTGTCGTAACTGATACGTTTGGGGACGCATCCGAAAAAATCAAATGCCCTTACATGAGCTTCAAGAAATGACTCTGTGCATTCACGGGGAAAAGCCATCACGAACATCGCATCAGAATGAACCATACTCATTACAAAAAACATGACTTTTTTCAGAGTGCCATTAAACTTGACAACCGCCTGACCGAAATCCACCTGAGCTTCGCCAGGTGGCTGACTTAAAGGCATGAAAACTTCTTTGGAAGTCTTTTTGATCTGGCGAACTGCATCTTTGACAATGGTGTAGCCACCGGTGAATCCTTCAGATTGCAAAATCTCAAGTATCTTTTTAGCTGTGTAATACTGCTTCTTGTGATCCTGCTTGTCAGATTTGATCAAAGCCTT
>JBHPGW010000159.1:0-2220 GCA_042569785.1 Planctomycetota bacterium
GTCATCACACCCTCCTCCGAAGCCAGCCGGGCAGTTCTACCGACTGGCTTTTTTTGTGAGTTAGAAAATTATCCCCATAATATTCTAACTCCTTTTCACGATAGATGCCATTCCCATACCGCCGCCTATACATAGAGAAGCAAGGCCTGTTTTCAAGTTGCGTTTCTTCATAGCACTCAATAGAGTAACAAGTATCCTTGCCCCTGAGGCCCCAATTGGGTGGCCAAGAGTAATAGCTCCTCCGTTTACATTTACTTTTTCCGGATCAATACCTGTTTGGTTTAATACTGCAATCGACTGAGCGGCAAAAGCCTCGTTCAATTCAAAAATATCTATATCGTCTAATTTTGTTACGGTTTTTTTGAGGAGTTTGCTGGATAAAAACGCATAGAAACTGGGCTGATCTTTTGCCAATGAATCTTTCATGACCGGCATTATGACATAGAAAAATTAAAAGTTAAAGTGAAAAAGTAAAAAAATGGATTCCGCATCAAGGTGCGGAATGACAACGGGGAGGTTGCCGCGTCGGCCTTCGGCTACGTGAATGATTCAATCTTCTCTTTGCATATATATTTCGTCACTTCGTGTAGTTTTTTTACGCAAGGAGCTAATTGTTTTAATTGTTGTTTTGTGATTGTTGGGATGACAGGTTGAGATTGCCGGGGTACTTTGCTGATGGCAATTTGATCGGGGCTGGTAGTTATTATTTAGTTAGTGTTTTTTCTGGGATTGTTTTATAGTGGTCCTTGGGGTTAAACTTTAGGTCGAATGCGGCTGAGATTCCTTTGCTGTTGGTTACTAACTGGAAGGTTCTGTCGTATTTGCTGATCGGCTGCTGGCCGGGTTTGAATGGTAGAGGCCTTGCGAACCGTATGGCAACTTTTGACAAAAGATCGCTGTCGGTATGGACACGACAAACTCTCCCTATACGGTTGAAACTTACAGAGTCAAAACACTTTTGCGAATCGAACATGGGGACACTGAAACGGGTTGTCAGTAACTGTCCGGGTTTGGGGCATTTGTTGTTGATGTAGCAGAGAAAAGCGAGGCCTGTACTTGAGAGGTCGATAATTTGGCCCTGAGAAAGCGGTTCTTTAACGTTGGGGGCAAACTGAATGAGCCATGGGTAACGCAGTCTTTGCTCTGTTCTTTTGTTTTTGGCTGTTTGCATTATAAGTTACTCGCAAAATCCATAGGCATATATGTATCGACAGATTTGGAGAGCAACTTTAGGTTTGTATCCCATTGAAAACCCCCGAATTAATCGAGTGGGATAATTTTATGTTATTTTTTTAGCAGGTATTTGTGTTGGGGTTGTAGGCCCGCGTTTTGGGCTATCTGGTTTATTGCGTTTTGTTCCATTGGTGTTCTTCCGGAGCCTGGTGGCATGAATGAAATGTTGTTGTAGATCGTGCATGTCGGCCATGCGTTGTGATGCTTTACCGGTCGGCGGCGGTCGCGGATGTTGTAAATTAGATTATTGTAAACATCTACAAATCCGCAGCCTTCGTCGAGATAAATTCCGCCTGGTGAGCCATTGTTATCGTGTACGTGATTGCCTCTTACGCTTGAGCCGGGCTGGTCGCCTAAAACATATATCGCCCCGCCATCGTGCATGATAGTCATTACGTTATAGAGGTGATTGTTCTCTACGATGTTGTCTCTTGTAATTGATGGAGTGTCGTAATAGAACGGCTGATAGTATCTGTCGGGCCACGAGCCGAGTTCTTCCTCACCCCATCCCCAGCCGAGACTAATGCCGGTATATGGGAGGTTGCGAATCTCGTTGTTAGCGATCCTTGTGCCCTGAGTATAGCCTACGAAAATTCCAATGCCGTCGTGGTATTCGTTTGCGCAGTCTTCTATCAGGTTGTTGATTACGTGGTTGTCTTTGACGATGGAACGATTATCTTTTGGATGGTGGTCCTCTGTGAGTACGTCGCCGACCTGGATACCGTTTCCGGCGATGTCGTAGAAGTGACAACCCTGGATAAGATTATTTTGGCTGCCAGCTTCGATGTCGATGCCGCCTGAGCCGAATTTGGTGAATGTGCAGCCCTTGAAGGTGATATTTTTGGCGGCGTGAACGACAACGTTGGATGGGCTCTTGATCATTTCGTTGTGAATCTTTGTTATAGCGCCTCTTCGTTCGATGAGATTGTGGTCTGTTGTGATGAAGTTGGCCTGTACGTCGACGTGGCCGATTTGAGATGGCCTTAG
>JBHPGW010000160.1:0-2210 GCA_042569785.1 Planctomycetota bacterium
TTGATCCGTTACGTAAGCGCATATTACGAAAACTGGAACCACCAGCTGGAAGAAGAATATATTGCCGATTTCGATATCTCGATCAAGGATCGTGTCGGCTCCCTGTCACCGGGCCAGCGGCAAAAACTGGCAATACTATTGGCGATAGGCTTTGAGCCGGAACTGCTTATTCTCGATGAGCCCGCCTCAGCCCTCGATCCGCTCGCTCGAAGCCAGTTTCTCGACCTGCTGCTGCACATAATCCAGAACGAAAACCGCACCATCATCATATCATCGCATATATTAAGCGACGTCGAAAAAGTCATCGACCACGTCATCGTAATGCGACAGGGCCGAATACTCCGAGACTCCAGCTTCGACTCCCTGCGAGAAGAATTCCTAAAAGTCACCCTAATATCACTAAACGGCAAACTCCCCGCCGAGTTAGGCTTTGAAAATACCCTCGACTGCCAAAAAAACGATTCCAAAGCCGTACTAACCCTGCAAAATTACACCCACCAGCAATTAGAAGCCAAAGCCCGCGACCTAAACTGTGAGATAGAAATAAAATCCTTACCACTGGAAGATATATACAAAATAATAGTCACCCAATAACCAAAGGTGCAAAAATGACTATCCTGACAGCAAATTTAAAACATCTTTACCAACGAAGAGCCGCATGGCTTTGGTATTTTGTAATTATATGCATGACACCAGTGGTTCTATTTCCACTTTGGTTGACAGAGCTTGATAGGTATTTGGGCTATTTGATAATCAGTATGTATACAGGATTACTTGCAGGTGGTTTGCAAAAAGATGTTTTAAATAAGCCCTTTTCCTTTTGCCTGCCGGGTCACCGCCGCATAGCAAGGCCGTTTTTTTTCTGGGTCGGCGGTGTTGTTAATCTGATCTTAGGTCTTGTATTTTTAGGGTATCCTGGACTCGAATTTCCCTATGTCCTGTTGGTTATTCTGGCAGGTGGTTTTGTTGGTATGATAGTTTACTTTTATGCGATATATCTCGGTTTTCAGGCAAAGCCATCGCCAAAAGGAGGGGGTTTCCCGTTATTGGTCTTCGGGGCGATCTTTCTCAAATGGGACATGGTTGTGCAGGAGATGATTGTATCGTCGCCTCTGATCATAATAGCAATAGGATTCTTAAGCTGCTGGCTGGCTTGGAAGCAGCTTGGACGTGACGATTTGGCCAGAAAGTTCTGCGGCAAACTTACCTTAGGAATATTCGGCGCATGGAACAGGCAGAAACTTGAAAAGTTTCGAATCCAGCAGGACAGTAAAAAAAATCGTAAGTTCCGAGAAGCTTTTTCAAATTCACTTGAAACAGTTTCTCATAACTGCATGCAAAGGTTCGACTTTTTAAGTACGGGCAGGTACATATGTGGAAATATTTATACTGTCTTAGGTTGGTCTTTAAGGATGGTCAAACCGGGCGTGGCTGCATTGTTCATACTTGGTGCTGTTGTATATTTCGGATACCTCGGTTCGATAGGAAAGGGCAGTGTAAAACATATGCCTTTAATGATGACGGGTTTTCTATATATTATCCCTGCGTTATTACTGACAAATGTCGATCTTTTATCCTGCCAGAGCTTGTTACTGCCGGCCGGCAGAAGGCAAAAATTTCTCGCCATGCTGGCATCGGCTGTCGTTTTGACTTTGTTGGGCAGTATACTACTCTTGACGATGACGGGGATTTCGTTTTGCCTTCAAGGACGCCTTCCTGATATAAGCTGGCATGGCTTGGAGATTAGCTACCACGCCTTAAATATCAGACTGTTGCCGTTATTTGTTGTATTTATACCGACATCATTTTGTATAAGTGTGCTTTTTCGTAAAAATCATATGCTGCGAATAATAATTATGATAGTTCTGATGCAGATAATAATATTTTCCGGCGTGATAAGTTCATTTATCAATTTAACATTTGGCCCGGTTTCTTTAGCAATGTTAGCCGTAGGACTTTGGGGAGTATTTGTGTACATTCTGCATCACGTCTGCACACGCCGCCCATTGGTAACCCAAACCGGATAAATATTAAACCCAACCGGCACGCTAACAAAATTTGTCGGTATAAAAAACCCTTTGGCAATATATCCGGCGTCAAAACTCAAAACCCAAAACCCAAAACCCAAAACTTCCCTATCTTTTTTTATTTTTTCCACCACGAAGATAATATGTAGGCCATCCTGAGATCGGTATAATGATATTGAATCA
>JBHPGW010000161.1:0-2042 GCA_042569785.1 Planctomycetota bacterium
TCCTGCTTGGCTCTTAACAATTCCTGCACTATCAAATCACATGTAGCGAAGTAAACTTTTTTCCCCTGCCTTACAAGCTCATGGCATATTCCGCAGAGCAGATGCGTCTTACCACTTCCAGGTTTTCCGAAGGCTAATATATTCTCACGGCGGTCGGCAAAACTACCCGACGAGAGTACCTTGACCTGTCTGCGAATCTTAAGCGGTAGCCTTTTAATTTCAAACGTCTGCAACGTTTTTTCCAGCGGTAGCTTTGACGCTTTTACCAACCTGGCAATCTTGTTTGCCCTTCGAACCTCGCATTCCCTTTGAGCCAGCTCATAAAGATACTCCTCGTAGCCAAGTTCGTCAGCAATAGCCCTCTGAGCAAATTCCTGATGATATTCCCTGAACATCGGAAGATGCAGTTCCTTGAGCAATTCGATCAATTGTTTATGCTGCTGTTTATTCATACGCATACACACTCCGGTGCCTCTAACAACATGTCATAATCATTGATGTCCACCGGTTCGATATGGACTGCGGTAGGTTCAGGAGGTTTTTGTTTGGAGTCGATAAACTCTTTGACCTTCTCAAAGCTTATCTGGTCTTCAAGGTTTATCAGTAACCGCAACGCTTCATTGACAAAAGATTCGTCTTCCTTTGCAGCCAGCTCTAATATCTTGAGGTATTCTTTGCTTGCCTGCCTGATGCTGCAGGTTTCTCGAAGTATATCGTAAGCTATCCTGAACTGACTTGATGGAAACAAGTCTTCTTTATAGCAATAATTCTCAAAGGCTCCCGGCTTTCGAACCAGCCTGTCAATAATGTGACGGTAGTTAATGTAATGTCCGTTCTCGCCACGCAGGCGGACAAGTGTCTCAATATGACGCTGTGCATACCATATTTCGAGTTTGTCAGCATATACGCGAACCTTAACCGTTTCGCCCACAAGCCGGCTGTGTACGGAATAAGTGTTATGCAGCAATCGAAACGTGCCGCCGCGGCCGACTTTACATTCCCTCGTCTCATAATCATCATATCGCAGATTCGGCAGCTCTTTGAGTACTTCAATCTCTTCGGCAAAACGCTTGTGACAGTTCTGGTTCATGCGGCCTATGATCTTTTGCAGAAACTTTTCATATTCCTGGAGACTATAAAAATCACGGCTGCCGCGAATGATAAGAGACTGGTCAACTGCCTTCTTGAAAAGACCGTTGCTCCTTTCAACATCGCCGTTTTCATGGGGACTTGCCGGATTGGTCTTTGACGATTCAAAACCGTAATGACGGGAAAGCCCCCGGTACTTATCAGTATAAATATCAGGATGGCCAACCTTGTGTACAGCACTTGTAAGATTGTCTGTTCGGTGAATGGACGGTACACCACCTAATTTCCATAAAGCATCCTGAATGCCGAGCGAGAGACTCTCGAAGCTTTCAGAAAAACATATTCGGCCTGCCTGCCAGTTCGAATAACAAAGCACAAAATGATAGAACAAATGCTCGAAAGGTTGTTGGGCAATCGTAACGTTAAGCTTGTTCATGCTCGTAAAATCAGAGCAGGCCCATTGACCGGGATAATATATCTGTGAAAAGAAAACCTCTTTAGCCGGACCGTACAGAGCCTTCCATGCTTTGACTCTACGTTGTAGAGTACGGAGCTGGCCATTGTGATACTTGCCCGGAAATGCCCGCTGAAGATAATCGAAGATGGTCTTCGCTTCCAATGTCGCCTGGGTGTCTTCCATCATCTTCTCGACAAAAGACCAGTCATCGACAAACGGATCCTGCCGTGTCGGCCAGGTGTGCTCGACTTTGCATTGGCTGGGTAATTTGCCTTTTTTTAGGTACTTACCAGCTGTTTTACTGCTAATGCCAGCCGCATCAGCTGTCTGATATTGGTATTGGTATTTATTCTGCATTGCAAACAATCTCCTTACCTGTTGATCTGTAACCATCCGAAATCTCCTGAGTTAAGGAAATTCGGACAGTCTATTCTAACTTCAACTTATCCGGAACTTTTAATTGTCGCCGGAAGGTAAGAATAATTGTCGCTGATCA
>JBHPGW010000162.1:0-2025 GCA_042569785.1 Planctomycetota bacterium
CAGCCTTGTCCTCACGATGGCCTAAATGCGAACAGAAAATATTAAAATGCTCTAATTAATCGTAATTGGTATAAAATCATCTTTATAAAATCTGAGGAATCTGTGGTTGCTTTTTTTTCGTGGATTCCTGCCTTCGCAGGAATGACAAATAACACTTTAAAAGCTTCTTTCTATGAAGCTGGTGTCTATTTGGCCTTTTACGAATAGGTTGTGTGATAGGATGTCTGTGCAGATCGGGATGGTTGTTTTTATTGGTTCAACTACAAATTCGGCTAAGGCTCTTTTCATTGTTGCTATCGTTTCTTTTCTTGTTTTATTGTGCGCGAGCAGTTTGCAGACCATTGAATCGTAGTGCGGGGAAACGGTATAGCCCTGATGGACGTGGGTGTCGACTCGTACGCCGGGGCCGCCTGGTACTATGAATTTTGTGATCTTGCCGGGTGACGGGGCGAAGTTGTTTTCTGGGTCCTCAGCGTTTATTCTGCATTCGATAGCTACGCCGTTAAGCTTTATGTCTCTTTGTTTTAGTTTTAGTCTTTCTCCGCTGGCGAGTTTTAACTGCATCTTTATCAGGTCGAATCCTGTTACTAACTCGGTAACGGTATGCTCGACCTGTATTCGTGTATTGACCTCGATGAAGTAGAAGTTTTGGTCCTTATCCAGGAGGAACTCAACTGTCGCTGCGGTGTGATACTTAGCGGCTTTGACAATCCTTATCGCCGCTTGACAAAGCTCTTCTCGCTTGCGATTGTCGATGACCGGGCAGGGCGATTCTTCGATTATCTTCTGGTGCCTTCTCTGGGTTGTGCAGTCTCTTTCGTAGAAGTGCAGTGTGTTGCCCGCTTTGTCGGCCATTATCTGGACTTCGACATGCCTTGGTTCGACGATGAATTTTTCGAGGTAGAGCGTCGGATTGCCGAAAGCGACTTCAGCTTCCGAGCGGGCCGCGTTAAAACCCTGCCTAAAGCTGATGTCGTTGTGTGCTACTCTCATACCTCTGCCGCCACCGCCTGCCGAAGCCTTTATCATGACGGGGTATCCGATCTTATTTGCCAGCTTGAGAGCTTCGTCCTCATCCGCTATGGCACCATCGGAACCGGGCGAAACCGGGACGTTTGATTTGTGCGCGAGCTTGCGTGCTTCGACCTTATCGCCGAGCAGTTTCATCGCTTCGACCGATGGGCCTATAAAAGTTATTCCGCAGTCACGGCAGATCTCGGCAAAATGAATGTTCTCAGCTAAGAAGCCGTACCCGGGATGGATCGCTTCGACGTCAGTGACTTCTGCGGCACTGATGATGCGAGCGATATTTAGATAACTGTCGGCAGGACCGGCGGCGCCTATGCAGACCGCTTCGTCAGCTAAACGCAGATACGGTGCGTCCTTGTCCGCTTGTGAATAAACCGCAACAGTTTCAACGCCAAGCTCACGACATGCGCGAATGATCCGAAGCGCTATCTCACCTCGATTTGCTATTAAAATTCTTGAAAACATAGTTTTTGATATGTGATTGGTTATTGGTTATTAGTCGGGTTTGATTTTGAATAATGGTTGGCCGAATTCGACCGCCTGGCCGCTGCTTACGAGTATCTCGACGATGGTTCCTGAGGTCTCTGCTTTGATCTCGTTCATTACCTTCATCGCTTCGATAATGCAGATAACTGTTTGAACTGTTATGTGCGTGCCTACCTCGACAAACGCCTGTGAATCCGGACTGGGCTGAGCGTAGAATGTTCCTATCATCGGCGATGGTATCTCGGTCAGGTCGTCTTGTTTTTCAGCGGCAGGTTCACCTGCTATAGTCGGCTGCATCATCGGTACCGCAGTCATTGCGTGCTGACTATTGGAGCGTTTCAAATGTATCTTGTCATCGCCATGGCTTATCTCAACTTCGGCCAGGTCGTTCTCTTTCATTATTTCGATGATTTCCTGAATTCTTTTCAAGTCATTATCGTTTTCCGACATATTCAGAGTCCTTTCGTAATTAGCTGTAACTCTATAGATTTCGGGATATAAGTATAACGG
>JBHPGW010000163.1:0-2002 GCA_042569785.1 Planctomycetota bacterium
GAATAAATGGAACTGACCTAAGAGGCCTTGCTGCGATTCAGGCAGGTATTGAGTTTGAGAAGTGGATGTATGAAATCGCTCAACTCTGCCTGAATCGCAGCAAGGCCTCTTAGGTCAGTTCCATTTATTCCGCCAACTAACCAAACCACTATAAGTCAAAACGTTCTATTCGCCGCATAACGGCTCAATCTTACTTAAACATCGCATACATTGAAGCGTTTCGTCCTCGAACCTCTTTGATAAAATAACACTCATTCTGCAACTGGGACACGAAACAACGCCAAGTTGTGTGCACATCTGTTGGCCCTGGCTGCTGTTAAACCTGACAATATTATCTATGTTTTTTATGTCTCTGAATTCCCCAAGTCTCAAATCTGCAAAATACATTGTCTCCTCATATCCTACCATGGGTAGGGGTCTCGGGCCTGTAACAACTCTCTCTTTTGGTTTACCCATTTTTAGTACCTTCCGGTGAACTGCTCTATGGCGGTTCACGCAGTGTGTTTATCGTATCAGTCCTTCAAAAAATTCTGGATACTTTCCCTGTTTTTTAAGTTCCGTGAGCCTGAACTTCATAGCACAACAGAACCATTCAATACAGTCCAAATCCTTTACTCTTTCACAAGCATCTCTGCCAAGATACCTGTACAATGCCGTTGTTGTTTCTTTCCATTGGCCAAAACAACTCAATAAGGTCTCTTCAAGTTTCTTTATGTATATCCCCGAATCCGAAGGCGGGTTATTCGCTCTAATTATCTTTTGCTTATCATAATCTAAACATACCATTTTAACCTCCAAGCCATACATTCAAAAAGGCTCTCTGAACAATAAGAGCCTTTTTGAAGTACAAAAAAATCAGGCCGATTTCTTCTCTCCGACCTTTACCATCTCCTCTGTCAACTGTGCGATAGAAGTTTTTAATATTTTCTGTGCCTTGTTCTGCAGCCATGTATCAATCTGAGGTTTTAGCCGACTACCGGCACGACTCACGTAACTGGTAACCGCGTTGTAAAAATCCCATCTGGTTACACGCCTGTTTTCGTCAAGCTTCACTCTCGATAGAATCTCTTTGACGTATTTCTTCTTTTTGAATAAGGCCTTTGTCAAAAGCTGCAGGGCCTGCCACTCAACGCTGTCGGCGATGCAGATACTGACCATATTCGCAAGCTTGTCATCGCTGGCTATAATGTCTTTTATTATCTTATCGATAAGGCCTTCCACCGTTATCTTCAGTTCTTCTGTGTACTTTACTCTTTTAGGCTTTACTATATCGTTTACGATCATACCGTTCGAGCACGCCAACCTGGTGACCCGTGCACCTATTACAAGGCCTGCCACCTGGCTGTAATCCGATACAACCCTTATCCCTGCGGTAAAGCTCTCTCCAACTTCGGTCAGTTCCATCTTCGATTCCGGGAAATCAAAGTCTATCTGTATACCGTGCCTGGATTTCTTCAATTCTGCTTCTGCCTTGATATTCAGGCTGGTTATTGCCTCTATGAGTTTCTCTACCGCATATTTATGCTGGATTACCATATAGCTCTTGGGAGCCAGGCAAGCCAACTCGTTCCTGTCAACGTTCCATATCCCCATATGTCTTTTGCTGAGATAATCTTCGCCGTCCTTGACAATATGGACGTCCCGCATCTCAGCCCTGTCAAATCCTATAGCCGTGTTTTTCAACTCAGCCAAACCTATTTTTTCTTCAGCCATTTTTTCACCTTCGAGCCTCCCGTCAGAAGCGAGAGACCCTCTTCGCATTCAAAAGAAGAGGGGCCTCGTAAAACAGTCATAATTTATCAAGGTCAATGATGAGTCCCTTCTTGATGTAAATTGCATGTCTTTTGTGTAATTTCCGGAAGTCTTCCGGAAAGAACAGCCCATCTTCTACAGGCACTGATGACGATTTTTTTTCTTTGCCATTTTCACAAACCTCCGAATCTATCTTTGATTTAGTCGCTTCTTTATAAAAAAAAGACCCCCTTACCACATAGTGATAAGA